>DAFS01000029.1 GCA_002495525.1 Euryarchaeota archaeon UBA89
TTTTTTATTTAGCCGAAGAGATCACCAAGTCCACCGAACTCCTGTGTCTCCTCTTCCTCTTCTTCCTCTTCAGTAGCCTCAACTACTTCTTCAGTTGCATTAGAGGCTGCAACAACCGATTCACTAGCCGCTGAAGCAGCAGCACCAAGTGCTGCTGACAACTCTTCGTCTAGTGCAGAGGAATCTAATTGACCCGCTAAGGCCAAAGCACGTGCATTTGCACGTGAAATGTATAGAGGCGCAGTTGTTTCATTTGTAACTCCCGCCTCAACAGCAACTGATAGTGCTTCTCCACTTGCTTTCGAAAGTAGTGTTGGCATTGTTTGCTCAGTGAACCAGCGTACATTGCAAGCAAGATTGAATGCTCCTGATGTTGCTGTAATAATATCTGTACGAGTTTGATCTAAGTCAATATTCAATGCAGATGCAGGGAAAAAGAATCCATCTTCTATAGCTCCGGTCAGGATAATTCCAATTTCTATTGGATTGATATCTAATTTAGCAAGCATTATCCCTAAATCGCCAGAAATTGGTTGTCCGGCTTCAACAACTGTAGTTGTTTTCTGTATTGCAACCTTACCTTTATCGATTTTTGCTGGAATGCCAACTGCGTTGAACTCCCCAACAATCGGTCCTGGGCCAAATGATGTAGGTCCTTTTTCAACAATAATATCGATAGGTGATAGTTCTCCTTCCTTAGCAGCACGGCCTTGACGTGTTTTTTCTAATTCTAAAAATAATTCAAACGGGTTTAATTTATCTGACTGAACAATACAAGGTTGAACTGCATCTTCCATTAGAGTTTCTAGTTCTTCACTAGCTCTTCCAGAATTTTCCCATGCTAGTCTAATAAGTGTCTTCTTAGCCATAGTAATCTTCATTGAATCTCTTAGATTACTTCTCATATCTAGCATATTTCCTGCAGGTACTCCACCTACATCTACGATTCCAACAACTCCTTCAGAATTTAAAACATCTGTTAACTCTTGAACTCTGTCCCTTTTCCAAGGTGCTATCTTAGCGGTAATCATTCAATCACCTCTACCTTTATGGCTGGTCCCATTGAAGTTTTTACATAACAAGAACGGATATTTCCTGCACCACGCTCTAATTTGCTTGTAACTCTGGTCCAAATTGCCATAGCATTAGCGGTTAATTCTTCCATTCCTTGTTCTCTAGAACCAAATGCTGTATGGAAAGTAACTTTATCTCTTGATCGCACAATTGTTGTACTCTGTAAACCATTTGCAATCATTGCAGGGTCTAAAGTTGGGGGAACTGGTCTCGGCATTTTACCACGAGGACCGAGAACTACACCGAGATATCTTCCAACAGTACCCATGTGAGGTATTTCTGCCAGAAAGAAATCATATTGTTTAGCCATTTTACGTGCTTGTTGCCTATTCCCGCCTAGATCTTCAATAGTTGAAGGGTCAATCACATTGATACCAGCTGCACGTGCTTTAGTAGCCATTTCACTACCAGCAAACATTGCTATACGAACTTCCTTACCTCTTCCAGAAGGTAATCGGACTTCTTCTTGAATACGATTTACTGGATTCTTCAAATCTACATCTTTGAGTGTAATTGCCATCTCAAAGGATTCTACGAACTTACGTTCTGGCGCATTCTCTATTGCTTCTTGGATAGCGTTTTGGATATTTTCTTGCATTTTTTTCACCTCCGTGGTCAGCGAGGTTCCCCTCTCCCACAATTTGTGATAACTCAGCTAAAGTGTTCGCTGAATTCCCCCTTACTCATTCTCTCAAGTGCTTCTTTAGGTGCGTAACCTTCTACATTCACTCTCATTGCTACACAAGTTCCCATTACTTCACGACAACGTGCATATAGATTAGCGCCTGTCAGACGTTCTTCTTGTTCGGTAGCGATCTTCTTGACTTGATCCATTGTCAAGTTTTCAGAAGCCTCTTCCCAAGAGCCATTACACTTTTTTTTGCCAAGCGCTTGAACAACTTTGTGTGGTGTTTCATTACGTGCTGACATGTGTATTACCTCCCTTGATTGTGTCTCGCCGACCTACCTTCACTATTTGAGCGTGTTGCGTTGGTCTTTGGTCTCCTCTGTTTGATTATTCTACACGTTGTGTAACTCTTACCTGATCTGCTCTTACGGTTAGTGCTACTGGAACTGCAGCTTCGAATAATTCGACTGTAACTTCTTCCTTTGATTCAGTAACCCGAATAACACGTGCTGATTGTCCTCTGAACGCTCCCCCGTGGATTTCCACAATACAGCCTTCTTCGATTCCTGTGGTAGCTGCTTTTGGTTCCAAGTAAGGAAGAACATCTTCAAGTGGAGATTCTCCATCCAATACCTTTCTGCAGTTTTTGATAGGAGTTGTTGAAACTCCCGCTCTACCAATTAATTTCTCAACATGGTGGAACGCAGATGCTTCCACAAAGATGTATCCTTTCATGTAGTTAGGACTCAATACTCCATATATTTCTCCTTGGATATCCATCAGTGAACCACTTCCTGAGAGTCTTGCTTGAATCTCCTTAGCGACATTTTGTTCTTGGCCAATACTAGTTTTGAGAATATACAAGAAAGAAGCAACATCTCCATACATATCTCTAAGACTTGGGGTACTGTATTCTTTCTTACCAATCATTCCTGGATCTACCCATTCTGAATTTTTGTACAATGTTTTAGGAGTAACATCATTACTTTCAGAAATGAATAGTATAGGTGTAATCTCTAGTAGAGTATTACCCATTGCAATTCCTCTAGATTCCCCTGTTCTAACATGTTGTAATTTATCTGCAGGTATTCCTGTTGATTCTACAATTCTAGAAACTACTGCATCTATGTCATTGTGATCACCATAGCCATATACTCCGTCCCAAGCACCAGGTAAATCAGATACCTCATCTGCCCTTTGCATAAGCAAAACTTTTTCCTCATGGCGGATAAATACTGTAAATGCATCAGACATAAAAATCACTTTCAATTTAATTCGTTAACCAATCAAAGAATGAAGGAAGGAGATTATCCATCAAATATAGCATGATAAATCCGATTCCTCCAAGTACAAACATCCCAATTCCACAAACAATTACTGTTTGACGGAATTCTTCTTTGGAAGGTTTTCTAGCCATCTTGAGAATTCTTGCATAAGAACCTGTTTGAAGACTACGTACACGGCTCTCAATCTCATCTTGCCAGTCTTGGACTTTCTCCTCGACTACACCAACGTTTGAGTTCTCTACAGCCATGACTTTCCCTCAGAAGCGCCTCGGCGACCGACCGGCCTCATTTAAGCACGTCGGGAGACCCATTGGAATTTATCTTGGATAAGTTCGGGTATATCAGTTAATAAATTCTACTGTTCTTGTTTTCAAATTCCGCATTTGAGTATGCAAAGCAGCGCCATGAATTTGTTCAGATTTTACCCCTGTTAATACAAGCAGTACGCGTATTTCGTCACCCATTTCTTGATCTGTTGTCGCACCTAAAATTATCCTCGCATAAGGATTTATCCTATCGCGTATAATTTTAGCACATTTTTCCGTATCTCCCAAGGATAGTCCTGGCCCTCCAACTACGTTAATCAGTGCACCTCTAGCATCAGAGATATCAATATCTAGTAATGGAGAATGTAGTGCTTCTTCGGTTGCTTTTTCTGCACGATTAGAGCCATTGGCTTCTCCTAGACCAATCATTGCAACTCCACCTCCATTTTCCATTACAGAGCGTAGATCTTGGAAATCAAGATTTACTATGCCTTCCTTTGCAATCATTTCAGAAACTCCAGATATTGATCTCATCAGTAATTCATCAGCTACTCTAAATGCTGCATCAAGAGGTAAATCTCTTACTCCTTCAACTTCTAGTAATCTTTCATTTGGCAATACTACTACAGTATCGCAAACTTCTCTTAATCTTTCAAGACCCCATTCTGCATTTTGTCTCCTTAGAGCCCCCTCAGAAAGAAATGGATATGATACAACTGCTATAGTTAGCGCACCAGCAGTTTTTGCAAGTCTTGCAACTACATGAGCTGAACCAGTACCCGTACCTCCCCCTAGTCCTGCTGTGATAAATGCCAGGTCACAATCATCAACTTCTTTTTTTAGGGAAATTTCAGATTCATATGCAGCCTGTTCACCTTTTTCTGGATCTCCACCTGCCCCCCTACCTCTAGCAGTTCTTCCGATCAGAACTTTATTCTCTACTCCCACTCTAAGTAGATGCTGAGCATCTGTATTGATTGCCATGCCTCGAACATAAGTATCATCGAATAATCCTTCTTGTTCTAATCTTGCTACCGTATTAGAGCCACAACCTCCACAGCCAAAAACTCGTATCCTTGGTTGTAATGACGATAGCAACTGAACAAGTTCAGAATCGCTCTCTGTATCTATTGGCGCAGATGGTATTCCTTCATCTTCTTGGAGTTCCAATACACGGTCGATGATACTCTTCACGAGCCTTAGGCGGATTGTTCAGAGGATAACCATTACCCTTATTTTAACAAGTATAGTTACGGTTTCGTAATATAATCCTAACTACGAATCATAATTCCAGTAACTGCCTTCTCGTACTGTTAAAGCGAACAATAAATGTATAAATTCCACCCCAAGCAGAGATAGCCAATGCGCCAGTCATTCCATTTAATTCTTCATTGCCTAGTAAAATATATTGTAAATATTCATGGTAACTACTCAAGTCAATACCTGCGCCTCCAGTATAGGCTTGCATAGCAGCTATCAATAATCCAAGAAGGGTGATAATCATACGATCAGCTCTGGAAAATCCTCCATATATTCTATCTAATCCCACAGATTGAGCCTGTGTTCCCATGTATGAACCCAGTAGTGTGAGTAATCCTGCTGCAAGACCTGCACTCATATTACTTACAAAAGCAGCATTCATTCCTATCGCAACTAGCAATCCAACATCTACAATTCTATCAATTGTATGATCTAAAAAATCCCCATAAGGTCCGTCTGTACCCTGGTGTCTTGCTAGTGCACCATCCAGTGCATCTAATACCCCTGCAACTAATACTAATATTACAGCCAGTATAATCATTAATGAACCATTAGTATCCATCTCTGCAATAGCTAACATGTAGAATCCCACTATTGAAACTAATAAAGAAGTCCAAGTTAATACTGATGGATCTAAATCTCCTAGTTTAAGCACTATTGGTTGTATTGCTTTCGTCCATGTTTCCCTCATTTTTTCTAACATATTATTCCTCCATTGACGCTATCCAATCTATATCTGTGTCGATAGCATTTGGTTTGAAGTCATCTGCTATCCATTTTATGATACGCTCTTTAACTTCATTTTCTGTTAGCTCCGTGGTATCCAATTCTAACCAACCATCTTTGCCTTCATTATCATTCCATGCGCTTCCGATTAACTCCCACTCCACATTACTTTGAATTTTTTCTTTTGAATAACCTCTTTTTACTAGTCTTTCTTCTAATATATCTGGCTTACAACGTAAGATTATTGTATGATTACATGGTAATAAATGAGAAAGATGACCATCTATTATAGTAATATCTGAAGGTATAATATCCCAAGTATTTCTCAGTATTGAAATTAATAATTCTACATCTATTGGCTTTGAATTATCTGAAGAATCTAATTCTCCTAAGCAATTATGTTTTTCTGCAATTTTTTCCATAGATAATACATCAAACCCTTCACTATGAAGAAGACGAGAAATTGTAGTTTTTCCTGTTCCTGGAGTTCCACTTAGTGCAACCCTACATCCTTCTCGCATATTTGTTGGGAGTTGGTTTAACGAATGAATCCTCCCTATTGCAGGCGTAACATTGACTTCATTAGTTCTCTCGCAAGGCTTGATGGTTAACATTACGAGTATCGCCAAAGCCTTCGATCCTAGAGAAAGTAAACTGAATATTTTGTTAGTTGCAGTTCCCTTGACTGTTTATTTCAATTATATTGCTCATGATCCAAATATTTCCTTCATAACCTCAATGATTGCAATAATGCCCCTGGCATTCCTAATGGGCAAAGCCACAGAAGAGATTGCCCTGAGAACTTCCGAATCAGTTGGAGGTTTGCTAAATGCAACTTTTGGTAATGCGGCAGAGATGATACTTGCTTTATTCGCACTATATGCAGCATCTACCACAACTGATCCTGAAACAGCAGAAAATATGATTCATCTTGTCCAGGCAAGTCTTATTGGTAGTATTCTTGGTAATTTACTGCTGGTTATGGGTCTAGCATTTGTTTGGGGGGGGATGCATCATTCTGAGCAGAAATTTTCGGAAACACAAGTGAGTTCTAATAGTTCACTACTGTTACTTGCAGTAATCGTGTTGATAATTCCTACAGTGTTTAATTTTACAGTAGATGGGACTGCAGGGGATGACGGTGTTGAAAAATTATCTCATGCTGCTGCGATAATCCTATTGGCAATATATGGCCTATTTCTCTTATTTCAATTGAAGACCCATTCTCATTTGTTTGCAACAGAAAATGTTCATCATGAAGAACCACAGATGGATCAGAAAGATGCCATAATTCTATTAATTCTAGCAACAGTATTAGTATCATGGATGGCGGAAGTATTAGTTCATTCCGTTGAATCAGCAGCCGAGCAATATCATCTTCCATATATTTTTATTGGAGTCATACTGCTACCTCTATTTGGTAATGCGGCTGAGCATTTCACAGCTGTATCAGTGGCTGCAAAAAATAAGATGGATTTATCGTTTGCAATTTCTATCGGTTCATCTACTCAAATCGCAGTATTTGTAGCACCTTTGATGATAATGATTGCTTGGATGTGGGGCGTTCCGTTAACTTTTGAGTTCGGAATTCTTGAAACAATTGCTGTATTCCTTGCAGTATCAATTGCTAATCTAATAGCAGCAGATGGTAAATCAAATTGGTTAGAAGGGCTCATGTTGCTATCAACATATGCAGTTCTTGGTTTAGCTTTCTTTTTCCATCCCTGATAATTTTGTAGTTTAAGATTTGAAACTACTAGTTATAATAGTGAATGTAACACGTGATAATATGGAGATTGGAATAGATAGTTTTGCTGAGGCTCAACTGAATAATGGAAAAAGTTATTCTGAAAATAGTGCTCAATCTATTTCTGATTTACTTGATAGAATAGAACATGCTGATAAAGTTGGGCTAGATGTTTTCGGTATAGGTGAACATTACCGTAAAGAATTTTTAGATTCTGCAAATTCAGTAATCTTATCAGCAGCAGCTTCTAGAAC
The DNA here is from genome assembly GCA_002495525.1 of Euryarchaeota archaeon UBA89. Lineage (GTDB taxonomy): Archaea > Thermoplasmatota > Poseidoniia > Poseidoniales > Thalassarchaeaceae > MGIIb-O2. The sequence continues at coordinate 7,242 of DAFS01000029.1, forward strand.
GAAAAATATACGATTAACCAGCGCAGTTACCGTATTGAGTGCGGCAGACCCTGTAAGAGCATTCCAAAATTTTGCTACTTTAGACCTAGTATCATCTGGACGTGCAGAAATGGTAGTAGGAAGAGGTTCATTCACCGAGTCTTATCCATTATTTGGATTAAATTTAAATGAATATGATGAAATCTTTTCTGAGAAATTAGATTTGTTATTATCAATACGAGATAATGAAACTGTTAATTGGTCTGGACGTTTTAGACCCGCATTACACAATCAAGAGATTTATCCTAGACCTCTACAAGAAAAATTACCTATTTGGTTAGGAGTTGGAGGAACACCTCAATCATTTGTAAGAGCAGGATTACTCGGTTTACCATTAATGATAGCAGTCATTGGAGGAGAAACTCATAGATTTCGTCCATTAGTTGACCTATACAGAGAGGCTGGTGAGCGTGCTGGTCATAATCCTAATCAATTGAAAGTTGGTCTTCATTCACTGGGATTTGTTGCGAATGATTCGCAAGAAGCTAGAGATATTTATTTCCCAGGATATGCCAAGGCTTTCACAAAAATTGGGAAGGAAAGAGGGTGGCCTCCAGTTACTAGGCATAGATTCGACGAACAAACAGGACCTCTTGGCGCTTATGTAATTGGAGATCCAGAAGAAGTTGCCGAGAAAATAATCAGACATAGTGATGCATTAGGAGGGATATCACGTTTTTCTTTTCAATTAGATAATGCCGGGCTTTCACATAATCAGTTAATGGATACCATAGGACTGATAGGAAAAGAGGTCTCACCCCTAATTAACAAGGGACTTTAACCGATTAATCAAAGACTTCATACTCATCCCTAGTAATATGAGTCGTATTCTGAATTGGTCTGAAGACGAACTCTCATCCTACTATGAAGATAGAGAAATAGATTTATCTTGGATCAATAAATCATCTAGACATCAATTTCGATGGAAGTCGCTAAAGGGCCCATGGATAACATCTGATAGAAGGATTTCTTCTTCAAAGAAACTAATTGAACTATTTTCTAACTCAATGCCTACTGATGTTTATGTTTCAACATCTTCATGGCTTGACCCCATCAATCTTCCTAGAATTAAAGATACGAAAAGACCCTCGCCTATACTCTTAGACCATCTTGTTGTATTTGATATTGACATCAGGCCTTTTTGTCTTACTCGCTTAGAAGAAGCAAGAAAAGCAACTTTGAATCTTAGAAATTGGTTAATAGATAATACCGATATTAAAATTAGACATATTACATTCTCAGGAAGTAAAGGTTTCCATATTACAGGAGATGATCCTGATAGAAAATCATTTTCTGAGCCTGATCCTTTGTTAAGGGAAGAGAAAGTTAAATCTCAACGTAAGCAACTTTTGAATCAAGTAATTGAAGCAGGGCACCCTGTTGACAAGGTTGTAACTGCAGATACTAGGCGTGTGATTCGTTTACCCGGAACAATTCATGGTAAGACAGGCTGGGTTTGTACAATTCTCAATGATGAATGGATTGAATTACCAGTAAATGAATGGATAAATAAAATTCCTAAACATGATTCCGCAATTAAAATCCCGAAAAAACCGCCAATTAGAATACCTAAATTTTCTCTTCCTAAAATTAATTTAAGATTTACATCAAAAAAAATAGCAAGCGCCTCTCAATATACTAGTTTAGAATTAAGTAGTCATGTTTCTGGAACCAATGATCGTTCTGCGTTTGTATCATGGTTACCTAGAAAGTGGGGAGATATTCGTACATCTATTGAGAAATCACAAGAATTGTTCAGGCAGCTCAATTTAGCACCTATTGCATATTTTCATGATCATGAAAGAGTTTTAGCAATTATTCCGAGAGCGATTCCTAGAGATTTTCTGCTTAGTAAATTGTCTCAGAAAGATTTCAAGAATTTTGTTTATGAAACACGACACATGGATCATAGTTGGACAAGAATCTCAGGCAGATTGATTGGAGAAAATTGGGAAGGAGAGATTGAACCAGTAACAGTACTTGGATACGACTTCTCTGATGAATGCCTACACCCTTGGTCAGCCCCTCATCTTGAGATTTGTTCACGTTTGGGTCTACCTATTCGAGAGCATCAAGGTGATGTCTCAGGGAGTGATAAAGTTCCAATTAGAGTGGTAATCCGGCGTTGAGTTTATTTCCTTAGTTACAGACGACGTTATGTCTCAAAGAAGGAGCCTCACGGCAATGACTGCAGTTGCGTACCGCAACCTATCCTGAACCTAGGGGTCATGGCGCCGAGACAGCGCCATGACCAAACAATTAATACGGTGTAATAATGGGATTTTTAGCCAATTTATGGAAATCTTTTCAACCTCATAAACCTTCACAGATTTTTTCAAATTATAATTCTCGGGATTATCCTGTTAGAGACCCTAATCGTAAATTAACCAATCGTATGGAAATTAATTATAATCAATTAATCGCTAAATTAGGGCCAGTG
>DAFS01000027.1:0-571 GCA_002495525.1 Euryarchaeota archaeon UBA89
ATTTCAGATTTTAATCGGTTTCGCAATTTTGAGGTATGCCCCTCGATACGTCTATCTCTTTCCAAATCTAGCTGTTCTCTAAGTCGATTTTCTTCACGGCGTAATCGATGAAGCATTTCTTCACGAAGGATTCTTTCTTCTCTTTCGAGAGCCTCAGTTTCAAGCCTCTCCATTTCTTCTTCAAGACTCGCCCTTAGATCTGCTTCTATATTTTGAAGTTGTTCTTCAAATAAAATTTCATTGGCTTTTCTTATTGCGCCATGCATTCCTGAAACTCTCTCAGTCATCTCTGCAATACGCATTCTTCGTTCTCTACGAATACTAGATCTCAACTTTGACTCTTCATCTAATCTATCCCGAGCTCTCGCTACTGAGTCCATAGTAGAAGACGCAGAGAGAACATGCTGAGCGCGAAGGCTCGAAAGTTCATCGATACCTTCGGTATCATTTCCTTTTGGCGACTTGCTTTCACTCATGGGTACCCATCCCCATCTTTACGGTATTTCTTGAGTATATGATAGCGATGGTAGTAATTCTCATCCTAATCCCTGTTTTGTTAGGGTTTGAAGAA
>DAFS01000027.1:1013-21165 GCA_002495525.1 Euryarchaeota archaeon UBA89
CATTCTATCTCTACCTTCACAACTTTTGCAGTCAAAGTAAAAACACCAGAGCATTCACCACAAGTTAGCCCTACTGGTCTTTGATCAGTACCAGCAACTACAATCATATTACAATGAGGGCATGGTATTGATTCCGCTATCAAAGCATCAACAGTAGGTTGGTGAGATACTCGACAAATTGCCCCACATATTTCACACTCTATTTCTCCTAAACCTGGGGGTAACATATGGTTACAAGATGCACATTCTGCCAGAGGGGCTGCGTGTTTCGACTCGACCTCTACTGAATCGGACATATCCTTCGCTACCCCTTATTGGTTATCAAGCGGTCGTATTATTGGTCTTGTAAAGAGCGATAAATGCTTCTTTAAGATCATTAGCCAAATCTCTAAAGAGATTAACTAATACTGTTATCCTACGATTATTATCACTATTACTAGAAACAAACATCCCATTGATAATTACCAAGAAAGCACTTGCTTCATGTATTGCAATTCCTGCTGCAATACTAGTATTATATCCTGCTAATGTGGTCGCAACTAAAATTAGAGTAATAATTACTGAAATTATAATATTAATATTTACAATCATCTTTGTCCTCTTAGCAAGTTGAATTAGCCCAACTATAGCTCTCGGATCATCGCCAGGAATCAACACATCTGCTGCTTCTAGATTTACTTGATCTCCACTACCTACAGCTATTCCAATATTTGCTGCTGCTAATGCACCAGCATCATTGAAGCCGTCACCAGCCATCAAAGTTCTACGTGCTTTACTTCTATCCATAACCCATTGAGCTTTACCTTCTGGATCGACATTACCTCTGCAAATACTTGGGTCTATTCCTATTTTTTTCGCAAAAGACTCAACTGAGGATTGTTCATCTCCACTAAGAATCTCTACAATTATCCCTTCTTTCTGTAATGATTGAACCATTTCTGTAACACCGTCTCTGGCATCATCATGAATGAAGGTAAAAGCAGCCACTGACTTACCCTCTAGAGATAGTACACTGACTCCATGGCCTTTCTTTTTGGCTGAATCTAAAACTTGCTGAACTTCATTCGAAATCTCAACGTTCTGAGATATTAACCAATCAGCTCTACCAAGGATTAATTCTTTACCGCTTAATTTACCGAAGACTCCAGCATCCCCATCAGTGATACCAGTAACTCTCTTAGGTTTTATTTCTGATTCTTCTGCTAAGGAAATTATTGCTTTTGCGTATGGGTGATTAGAACGTTTTTCTAGTGCAGAAACAATCGCAAGAATGTTATCCTTATCTTGATCAGTATTACATACAAACTCTCCAATTTTTGGACGACCTGTAGTTAAAGTTCCCGTTTTATCTAACAATATAAGTTCAATAGAAGCTGCTGATTCAAGTACATCTCCTCCTCTTGCCACTAAACCTGAAGCAGATGCTGCTGAAAGTGCAGTTGCATGAGGAACAGGGGCTGCTAGGAGTAAGGCACAAGGACAAGAAACAACCCACAATACTAGAGTGGTGACGAAATCTTTGGTAACCAAACCATAAACAAGGGAACCAATCAAAACCAATGGGACCCAAACTGTGGTAAAACGTTCTATTGTAGTTTGAGTTTTAGTGGGCATCTCACGGAAATTACGTACTAAATCGATTAAGCTAGCTAATCTGGTAGATTCTCCTATAGCCTCACATTTCACAATAACTGGACCTCTTACCAATACTAATCCTGCCTCAACACTATCACCTGTAGAAACACGAATAGGAATCGGTTCACCAGTTAATGGTGCACGATCAATTTCTCCATTACCGTCAATAATAATTCCATCAATAGGTACAACTTCTCCGGATCTTATTTCGACAATGTCTCCGACACTTAATGCCTGTATTGGTACCCAATCTTGTTTATCGGTTTTACTAGAATCAGAAGAAAGTCTAGCTAGCCTAGGAAGTCTATCTAACCCTCCCTGCATAGCATTTCTAGCTCTTACCAAAGCAATTTCTTCAAGGTGAGATGCAAATGCTACTAATCCAGTAACTAGGAGAGCTTCTACATATTCTTGCATAATCATAGCACCAATTACCGCTAAAGATGTCAGTACTTGGAATCCAAGAACTCTGTTCCTGATACTAGATGCTGCTTTTCTTAACATTGGCAGCCCTGCAAATGAAATACCAATTACAGCCAATAGTAATGCTGTATTATTAGGGATTGAGGGTAATGCTTCTATTGCTATTACTCCAAATAGTAGTGGTATTGTGAAAACTGCTGAAAGAAGTTGAACCTGATCAGGTCTGAGCTTTGAACTTACAGATTCTTCTAATTTCAAATCTTTACCAAGTAATTGAGACATTCTCTCATCAGAAATTTCTTGTAACTTTAACGAGTTAAATTCAATCATCTGAAGTTCTATTTTTCCTTCTTCAAATCTAGTATTAATGATGCCAGGAACATCAAGTAAAGCATGTTTTAGCGTATTTCTATCAATTCCAAGATTAGTAGCCGCTCGACCAGGTGTGAGTCCTGAAACTGCTTTCCAAGTTATTTTAGGATTATGTCCTAAACTTTCCATTACCGCATTGACACGAGAAACACGACCTTTAGCCATATCTAGATTAAATCTAACATTACCTTCAGTGACTGAAACATTGACTTTATGGATACCGGGCAATCTACTAACAGCACGCTTGGCCTTCATTGCACAATCAGCACAATCCATCCCATCAATTTCCCATTCAATTTCATAAGTACCATCAATTACTAAATCAGTATCTAATATATTACCAGCACTTTTAGAAAAAGAAATTAGATTTTCTTTACCTTCATCTAAAATTTTCTTTAATTCATTGGACTCTTTAATTCGGTAGAACTTCTCTTCAACCGATTTTGATATACTTGAGATAATATCTTTAGAATCTGAATTAACTAATTTTTCAGGGAGTGTTTTTTCTTGTGAAACAGGTGTATCGGACTCTGTTTCATCATCGAGAAGTAGAAACTCCTCATCTTCCATAGCATTGGGAGTAGTATATCATCCTTGAATATGACTGGATAAAGTATGAACGATTAGATGATGAGATAGAACCATTTCGCGAGTATATGAGTGGGCTACCGGAGGGTGATGATTGGGAAATGATTGTCTTCGATATCGATGGCACACTTCTCGATTTCGATGGGTTTCAGCCTGAATTAATTCCATTGATTAGAAAGATAGAAGAAATGGGAATTACAGTTTCTTTGGCATCGGGAAGAACTCTGCCTAATGTGACCCCTATACAACAGGTTCTGGCTGTCAGTGGCTTTGTTATAGGCGAAAATGGAGGAATGGTTTGGGATACTAAAGCAGGATTTCCGATTAGATGTTTAGCGGATGGAAAAAGAGCTAGAGACGCAGCAGAATGGCTAGCTACCCAAATAGATGGATTAGATCCTAAAGGCATTGAAACTAATCGCTGGAGAGAAACTGAGTGGTGTCTTCTAGATACTGAGAACTATGGAAGAATGAGGGATGCATTGAAAACTTCTAGATGGCCAGATTTACAAGTTGTTCCAACAGGATTTGCAGTACATATTACTGAAAAAGGACTTGACAAATCTAGTGGACTCAAGGTTGCATTTGAACAGAGAGGGATTGATCCAAAGAAAGTCATTGCTGTTGGTGATGCGTCCAATGATATTCCAATGTTTGAATTGTGTGGATTTGCAGTAGCGGTCAATAATGAGTTCAAAGGAGTAGCAGAAGCTGCAGACTACTTGACTGAATCAAAAGGTACTCTTGGAACAATAGAATTCTTAGAGCAATTCATTATGTCTAGAAGTTAGAGATGGTGCAGGAGGCAGGATTCGAACCTGCGAAGCTCTACGCATCGGAACTTGAGCCCGACCCCTTTGACCACTCGGGTACACCTGCGAGCCTCCGAGAGGTTTTTTCTTATTGAGTTCAACGGATGAAGAGGGCAGAAAGAAGATAAACAAAGGAATCATTCATGGCCTTCCTCTATCTGCCGTAACTCAGGTTGCTCACATGATTGACGAAGTCGCTTCATCAAGGTTGACAAAGCAGCAACTAATTGTGGTTGAAAAAGCACTTTTTGAATTAACTAGACAACAAAAATCTAGCCCTAATGTTCCCAAGGAAATTACAATCCCAAATTTTTGGTCTTCAATTCGTCAACTATTAACTAATTTAGAAAATGAGTTGGCAGAGACGATAAGAGACGAGGGTATGAATGCAAAAACTCAACTTCAATCTCGAAGACTCGGCGTTGCTAGAACTTCTGTTTCTGATTTAACAAGATTGAGAATGAATGCTTTTGCACAGCATGCTATTTTGAGTAATCTAGTAAAAGTACCGAATGGGAAACAAAGCCAAAACCAAGTTCCACCATTAAATTGGCAAAGACACGACCCTTCTGAAAGAATTTATTACACCAGTATTGAAAGATTGGTAGAGAAATACAAAAAAGATGTTTCTTGGGATGGTATGCTTCATGGAGGGAAACCTGAAATTATGAATAAGTCCAATCTTGGAGGAAATGCAATTTTAACAGAATTTAATGATTCAGAAGAAGTTGAAACTGAACAAACGATTTCTGCCCCAGTTCCTCCACAAGAAATATGGAATGAGCCTGAGTTAGACGAAGAAGATAGAATAAGACAAATGGATGAGTTTCCCGAAAGAGCTACCGGAGCAATGTCTGCAACTTCAATAGAATCACCCAATCCTATCGGCAATATTTCCGATATGAAAAGAATTAGGATGTTACAAGACCTTGTAGAGCCAATCATAGATGAAGATGGAACTGAAATTCAACTGACTGCGGGCGAAGTTGTAAACTTTTCATCCCTAATGGCGGACACATTAATTGCTGCTGGTTTCGCTGAATCTGCTGAGATATAGAAAAGTAATGACTTAGAGGCGTCATTATCCCATACGGTCTAACGAGGGTGAGCCAATGGGAGAATCAGTTACTGAAAAACAACTAAAACAATTAAGAAAAAACTTTGCTAATAATCCAGCATCAAAGATTGCACAAAATGCAGTAACTAATGGAAATTTGATAGATGTAGCATTAAATAGAGATTTAGTACAATCAATTGATTCATCCTTTTCGATAAAATTAGATGACTGGAAAGTAACGAATCAAAGAAGTAGTGGAAGATGCTGGTTATTCGCAACATTGAATCTTTTCAGGCCAGGAACGATGAAAAAGCTTAATGTAAAAAACTTTGAATTCAGTCAGTCGCATATTCACTTCTGGGATAAATTTGAGAGAAGTAATCATTTCTTTGAAGCGGTAATCGATACTGCAGATAGACCATTAGACGATAGAACGATTGGTTTCCTACTAGGCGACCCAATTGGAGATGGCGGGCAATGGAATATGGCAATGAACTTGATTAGGAAACATGGATTAGTCCCGAAAACAGCATATCCAGAGAGTATTTCTTCTTCCAGTACCCGATGGATGAATGCTATATTGAAAGATATCCTAAGAAGTGGAGCAAGTGAGTTACGAGATATATTGGATAATGGAGGATCTGTAGATGACGCCAGAGCTCACAAAGATAAGAGAGTGGAAGATATTTGGAAGATTCTATGTATCCATTTAGGGACTCCTCCAGAAGAATTTGACTGGCAATGGGAAGATAAAGATGGAGAATTCCATAGAAAAGGAAGTATGACTCCTCAAGAATTTGCTAAGGAATATGTAGATATGAACTGGGAAGATTATGTTTGTATTGTTAATGACCCGAGAAATGAATACTACCAAACTTACACTGTTGATTATCTACAAAATGTTGCAGGAGGACCACCAGTAGTCTACCTTAACGTACCAAGTCAAGAAATGAAGAATGTAACTCAGAAACTGTTAGAGGATGGCTTGCCAGTGTGGATGGGATGCGACGTAGGTAAACAAATGCATAGAGAAAGAGGTCTTTGGGATGCTAAATTATTTGACTTTGCAGAATTATATGGGACAGAATTTGGTATGGATAAGGCAAATCGTCTAAGATATAGTCAGACAATGATGACACATGCAATGTTATTCACAGGAGTTGATGTGGTTGATGGAACACCAAGAAGATGGAGAGTTGAGAACTCTTGGGGTGCAAAAAAGAGTGGTGAAGAAGGATTCTATACAATGAATGACTCATGGTATGATGAACATATGTTCGAAATTGCAGCACCTACAGATTACCTTACAGAGAAGATGAAAAAAGGACTCAGTACTACTCCAGTAGTACTACCTGCATGGGATCCAATGGGTAGTCTTGCTAAAGATGAAGCAGCACTCTAAGTTAAAGTAATGAATGGTATCTTAAATTACCTTTACTCGGTAAGTAAATCATCCAAGATTTCGTAGTGAAAGTTCAATAGTGACTGAATCAGGATATTCAATCATCATTATCGCTTTCAATGCCTTCTCATCTTTTGAACTGTTAGTAACAAGTTCAAGAAGACGCTTGTGGAAACGCATTTCCCAGTGATCCCAAGTCTCTGCACCCTCTCCATCTGGAGATTTTCTAGTAGGAACTACTAGTTTTTTGGTAGGCAAAGGAATAGGTCCACGAAGTTTGACACCAGATTTATCTGAGATTGCCTTAATTGTAGCACATACCATGTCTACATCTTTGTGATTATCACCGGTTAACTTGATAGTTGTAACGACTGGCATTTAATTCACTCACCAATCTTTATACAAATCTAAGCTTTCTTCTCGATCTTCATACAAACGCCAGCAGCCACGGTCTTACCCATGTCACGGATAGCGAATCTTGCAAGTTCAGGGAATGCATCCATCTGCTCGATTGCCATAGGCTTGGTAGGTCCGAAACGAATTAATGCTGCATCTCCAGTCTTTAGGAACGGAGGGTTTGCTTCCTTTGTCTTGGAATTCTCAAGAAGTTCGACGAAGCGAACTGCTACTTGGCTGGTGTGGCAGTGGAATACTGGTGTGTATCCTACACCGATAGCCTTTGGAATATCCATTAACTGAATCTGTCCAACGAATGTTTCATCGTGACGTACGAAGTTAGGTGCGCTCTCTGGGTAACCAGCAACGTCTCCACGGCGGATATCTGTTGCAGCTAGTCCACGTACGTTGAATCCAACGTTGTCACCAGGCTCAGCCTTAGCGTGAACTGTGTGGTGCATCTCGATCGACTTAACTTCAGCAGATTTCTGACTTGGATTGAAAACAACAGTCTTACCTGAGTTTAGAACACCGGTCTCAATCTTTCCTACTGGAACAGTTCCAATACCACTGATTTTGTAAACATCCTGAATAGGAAGTCTTAGTGGACGGTCTGTTGGTTTAGGAGGCATCTGAATCTTATCAATTGCTTCGAATAGAGTAGGTCCCTTGTACCATCCCATGTTCTCACTCTTGTTGTAGATGTTCTCTCCGTAGAAAGAAGATCCTGCAATCATTGGAACATCAGCTGGGTTAAATCCAGCCATCTTCAATAGATTAGAAACTTCAGTCTTAACTGAGTTGAACTTATCTTCTGAGTAATCAACACCACTAATATCCATTTTGTTGATATTAACAATTAATTGTTTTACACCTAGAACACGTGCTAAGAAAGCGTGTTCCTTAGTTTGTGCGTTAACACCGTCGTTAGCTGCAACACAAAGAACTGCTGCATCTGCTTGACTTGTTCCAGTGATCATGTTCTTTACGAAATCACGGTGACCTGGTGCATCAATTACTGTGAAGTAATAGTTTGGAGTGTAGAACTCTTTGTGAGCAACGTCGATTGTAATTCCACGCTCACGCTCTTCTTTCAATCCATCCATAACATAAGCAAGACCGAAACCAGCCTTACCTTGCTCTGATGCAAGTTTTTCATTCTTATCGATAACGTGTTGTTCGATATGACCACTATCTAATAGTAGTCTTCCAACTGTTGTCGATTTTCCGTGGTCAACGTGACCAACGAATACAATATTCAAGTGCGGTTTGCTTTTATCTTCCCATTGTGAACCCATATGATACACCTCTAAGTAGCCCGCCGACCGTAGAGGTATATTTGAAGCCATTCATCACAATGAATATATTGTTATGTTCTAAAAACACTACGAACAGCGCCGCAGTTCATCGATATTCAAGTTCAATAATGAAATGTTTTATCTCTGTGTTGTGAGTTTTCTCATTTTGTATGTCTGCAGTCCATTGACCGGGTAATTTACCCCTAACTGTAGAACCACTAATTACCATCCAAACACAGTGATCATCTGAATCACAATCGCCAGCATCTCTGTTATCAGCACCTATCGCAGTTGTGTTGGCTACTTCATCATCAGTTGAGTTGTAAACATAAATATCAAGTATATTTTCGGAATCTACAGTTATTCCACCAGCACCATCATCCTCTTTAGGATAAATCAACTTAACTCTTAGATAACGAATTTTATCATTCGTTTCTGAATCGTAAGTAAGAGGATATTCCCATGACATGATAATTGGATCATTACCCAAGCGACGATCTATCTCAAAATCAGACCAAACTCCTCGATAACTGACATACACCTTCGTTTCATCAGATGATGTCAATCCATTATTATCAACTACAGTCAAACTAATTTCCCAAGCACCTGCTGTAATTGCATCACCAGTAGATGGAAGAGTTTCCCATTCGATTGATTCACCAGTAGCATCAATATCATTCTCTGAGTTACCATCATTATCTGAATCATAACTTGTATCTAAATCCCAATTCCATTCAACAATATATTCTTCTGCATAACAATCAGAATCATCAGGATCACAACCTGCCCATGAGTCAGAAGCATCCAAATCAATTTTTGTAGTGAACTCAACTTCTCTATCGCTGATTTCTTTATCCTCTTCACAAACCCAAACTAAAACAAAGCTCCCTGCTGGTGCAGATTCTCCTTCACAATCATCATCTTTATCATCACTAATCTTAGCTTGTGGTTCTCTTGCAGAAGGATCGATGATATTCAACGTCTTTTTTGTTGTAGTTTCTAATGAACCATCACTGACGGTTAATCTTACTGAATATTCTCCATCTTGAACATAAGAATGAGTTGTAGTTAATCCAGAACCTGTGTTTCCATCACCAAAATTCCAAGTAAATGTTAGAGAGTCCCCATCTGGATCAGACGACCCAGCGGCATTGAATGTTATTTCATCACCGGATCTAACATTAGAATCTGGAGTCATTGAAAATGTTGAAGTTGGTGCATTATTACCACTGAACGAGTCTAAACAACCAGCCAGAGGAGTACTAATCATCAATAAAACCAACAAAAATGCAAGTCCTCGGAGGCGTGCCATCGTAAGGTCCGTAGTATCGATATCTCATCAATCCTACGGCTTCCCGTAGTAACGACTAGAAGTCAAATAATGACTTCTGTGTGGAAGGATTCTTAGCATAATCTTTCAGTTTAGATTCATCAAAATTCAAAGCAGAAGTAATTCTTCCGAGTGATTTTGCCAATCTATTAACGTAGTATTGAGGGTCAGGTTTAGGAGGTTCTCCTCCTATTTCGTCGACTAACCAAGCCTTTACTTCCATCGGACTGGACTTAGAATTAGTGATGATGTAACCTACCTTCATACCCGGAGTAAATTGTAAACCCCTACTTATCCTTTCTTTTGCGGCTCTGACATATGGTAAACTATCTGGATTAGCATAAATTTTATCGAAAACCCATTTCCCGTATCTTTTGTCCCAAGTACCTTTACATGAACGACTGACAATTAAATCTGATGGGGGGATTTTACCTTGTTGAACTTCAGTGATTACTGATTTGGCAAGGTCAATTGCGCCTTCTTCGTCGCCTTCAAGGATTAATTCAAACATTTCAGTCATTGTTGTACTAAGTACGGAAAAAGAATCTGTACGCCTAACTTCATAACCTCGTATCAATAATTCTTCGCGAGGCCAAATTACTCTACCGACATATCTTTTCTTAGCCCCATGAGAGAAAAAAGCAGAGAGTGCTGTTTCAAATTCCAACTCAGCTCCTTCTTTGGTAAATTGATTTGCTAACTGCTCACCAAGTTTGATTGTCTCTTCCTTTGCAGACTCCCAGGCTAATAGTTCGGCACCTGAATCTGGTTTCTTAGCCGGAGTATTATCTTCACCCATAGTGCAGACAAATATTGAATCCGTATCAGAGTATACCACGTCGTAACCATCCTTCTCAAGATTAGAAATGATTTCAGTGATATTATATCTAGCCCATTCAGTTATACTGGCTCCCAACTTCTCGTGGGTGAAACGGTAAAAACTAGAGGCGAATACTCCATAGAAAGAATTCATAAGAATTTTTACCGCATATTGCAATTGATCGTTTAGGAATGCTTCGTCTTCATCTCCATTCTCGAGGGCTTGTGAATATGCTTTTTTATATTTATCACGACTATTCATTAAATCTTGTAATAGTAATGGAACAAGCCCAATTCTTTCACCTTTCGACAGATATCTCGTATTAGTTATTGGAGAAACAAAATGTGAAGAATCAACATTTGAATCTCTAATTAATGTCGTTGAGCAGATATTATTTGATATCATTATCGATGGATACATGGATTTGAAATCAAGTACTGCTACCCAATTCTTCACCCCAGGTTCTACCTCATGGACATAACCTCCTGCTATCTGTTCTCTCCTACCTGCAGTTCTATTTGTCATAGGTATTGCAACACCATTTCTATCTGCTAACCTGACAACAAGAGAGTCAATCCATTGGCTAGTTGTACCAGCAGATGCTGTTTCTACAGTAGTAGAAGATACTGATGCAAGAGCTTCTTTTCGTGGGATTGACTTCAATTTCTCAAGTATATCCAAAGGTAATATTGTATCTCTAACACAATACTCCATCACTTCTTCTGGACGATTGGCCCATTCCATATCCATCTGACTAGCGTCAACGTCTAGCTTTTGTTTGTCACCTTGTTCTGGCCAAAGAAGGTTAGAGACATATCTAAGTGACTCTCTTTGAGGACTCAGGGTCTGTCTTGCCTGCCACCAAGCATCGAGAGGAATTCGTCCGGAGATTCTCCAAACTCGATTTTGTTGACGTTGAGGGAATATGCGTCCTGTTTTTTTTGTACCTATTTCTTTGTTTGTCAAAGGGACTCTTCCCCATCCAAACATAGATGATTGTTCTGAAAATGAATTACTATTTTCTTCTGACCTCTCTAGTGTTCTAGGAAGGTCGAAATTATCTATATTATATCCAGTAATAAAATCTGGGTCTTCATCCCTAACTAATCTTGTAAGACCTTCCATGATTTCCTTTTCTGTACCTATAAATTCATGAGTTGTTCTATCGCCACTTCTATCGATTACAGCTGCTGCACAAAGAATTGTATTGTGCTTAACACTTGTTTCCAAATCATAAGAAAAGGTTACAAAAGGCGTGGGGAATGGTTCTACACGCTTCAAATCCGATACATCACAAGACATTATTAGGTCAACAGGGTATAATCCGGCTCCACCGAGTTGCTTGATTCTTTCAGATGCTGAGTCTGCATCTTCAATCCTATAAATTTCTTTTGGGGAGCGATCACCCGCCCAAAGAACTTCGCCAGAAAATGATATATGAGGACCTAAATCGCAATCCATTAGTAATCTATGGACTAGTAAAATATCTGAACTTGTTACATCCCAACCCTGAGACGATAATTCACTTCTCAACTTTCTAACGATTGTCGTGTCCTTAACAAAAACTCTCCAATGAGGTCTTTCCTTTCCTTCATACAACTTATTCCCAAGAGGTTGAGGGGAGCCAACAACTCTCCAATCTTCTGAGACTGATTCTAAAGATAAACTGGGAACGGTAGAATTGGAATTTGTTCTAGGGTCCGAGATTTCAACATATGGATTAAGACCATGAACCAATAATAGTATTGAATGGCCTGACTTTGATCTACACCATAATTCAATAGCGGTTTTTCCGACATTTCCAGGAAGAGCACGATTATCTCCTGAGATTATACAGGCTTCATCGCTCCATTCCAATGTTACACCCAAGCCTGAGATTAAGTATCCCCATACCAACCTTTGTGAGGTTCATGTATACTATTTTCGAGTTCGATTGAACACAACCGTTGAAAGCCGTCCCCTCTCCCTAGGCTTTAACTGAGGCCGTTGCTATGTTAGATGAGTCCAAACCAAGTATCGATTGGGATAGTTTGACTTTCAGTTTTACAGAAACTGATAGAATGTTTATCTCGAAATGTGAACAAGGTGGAAAATGGAGTGAAGGCGTCATGCAAGATTATCAAGATTTGAGAATCTCACCTGCTTCTGGAGTTATTAATTATGGACAAGGTTTGTTTGAAGGAATGAAAGCAAGAAGATCGGAAGATGGTCGAGTTTTGCTATTTCGACCAGAATTTAATGCAAGAAGATCTGCTGATGGATGCAGAAGATTAGGAATGCCACCTGTGTCTGAAGAAATGTTCCTAAATGCTGTAAGGAAGGTAGTTGAAGAAAATATCCGTTGGCTACCACCATGCGGAAGAGGGGAATTATACATCCGACCTCTGATATTTGGAAGTGGGGCAATACTAGGAGTTGCTCCTGCTCCAGAATATACGTTTTTGATTTATGCAGTTCCTGTAGGGCCATACTTCAAGGGAGGCATGAATCCTATTTCTTTGAAAGTTTCAGATGAATACCATAGAGCCGCCCCTGGTGGTTCAGGTGGCGTCAAAGCAATAGGAAATTATGCGCCAGGAATGATGCCGTCAAAAAATGCGAAATCGGAAGGATATGCAGAAATCATCTATCTCGATGCAGTAAATCATAGATATATTGAGGAAGTAGGAGCTGCTAATTTCTTTTGCATTAAAGATAAAATAATCTATACTCCAGAACTTACTGGTACTATTTTGCCAGGAATTACTAGAATGTCAACCATTGAATTAGCAAGATCACTTGGTTATGAAGTTCAAGAAACAAAAGTTGATGTTAAATTTGCTATGACTGCAGATGAGGCTTTTTGTGCTGGAACTGCAGCAGTGATTTCTCCAATTGGTTCAATAAAACATGGTGAAGAAATTGCTAATTATAGTGATGGAGGAATTGGAGAGATTACTCAAGAGTTATACACAGCTCTTACAGATATAATGAATGGAAGAGTTGAAGATAAATTCGGGTGGACACCTGAACTTTGATTATTTGCGGCCAAAACGCTTTTTCCTTTGACCACTATTCTTACCCTTGAATGATTTTCTTTGGGAACGAACCTGTTTATCTCCCTTCTTTTGTGGCTTTACATTTGGATTTTCATCATTTTTTGCTTCAACATACTGGCGACGTAAACGAAGACCAATACTCTGCATAACCCCTTCTTTAGAGTCTGTATTAGTTACAGAAATCGCTTCTTTAGTTGATAGAATAAGTCGGCCTTCTTTCAAATGTGGACGGGAAGGGTGACTTGCTTCTAAATCCCGCTTCATCTTTGAAAGACCTAAATCTCTTGCAGCCCAAACAACAGAGTCTAGGCTAGGATTGGGGATTGAAGCCTCTTTAGGAACTCGACGACCTTCAGAACGAGATAATTTTGAGTCAAAATATCTAGTCCAAAGAGTCATCTTCGACTTGTCCGCTGTCATGCTACCGCTCTCTCCGCGTTATTCAGCAAACTTGAGGGCTTCGACTGAATCATTCTTCGATAAGAACGCCAGAAACTACTCCATCCATACCAGGTCTACTAGTTACTCTGACTTTACCTAGTTCAGTTTGAATGATTGCTCCTTTAGTGACTATATTACGCCTAACAAAGTTGAGATTTGCACTGTTTTCTAAAACATTTGAAATCGTTGAACGAGTAGTTGTACCATCTTTAGAATGAACATTTACTGTGTGAGCAGAAGTAACTCTAACAGTTTGAGAACCTGCATTCTTTCTGTACTTCTTGGATGCATCAACATCACCTACGAAAGCATACTGTGCTTCACTAGAAATCTCTGTTCTACGCTTACCACGATAACGGTTTGGTCGCTTCAAGCGTCCGCCGGTTGCCTTGCGTCGAGATATACCATGCCACTTTGCCATGCAAGCCGCCGACTTGCCGCCCTTATTTCAATAGATTGGATTAAACGGTAACAGGGAAATTATGAAATTCTATCAAAATTAACGTTAAAAATATGATTTATTTAACTTAAATAAAGTATATTGATAGACATTATGCCCTCACAAGCAATTGTGAGCGAGAAGAGGATTCGACGGAGGACACCTGTAAGGTGGAAGCAAATTCGCAAAGAAATGAAAGAACTTTCTGATTTAGTTGGTATTGACTTAAATTTCCCTAGTCAATTCTTGGAAAGAGGGCATTTTCAAGAAAGAGATTTGATATTAGTTGATAAAGTACCGTTAGCATTTCAAATTCAGACTGATTCCGGAAAGTCATGGTATCCAACAATTAGAGGAGTGTTGGCCTGGAATGTAGGAAAAAGTTGGGCAGCAGTAGATCATGGTGCAATTCCTTTTTTGATGAACGGAGCAGATTGCATGGGCGCAGGGATTCATTCAGCAGACCCAGATATAGAACCGGGCGATTTAATGTGGATTAGAGATCAACAACATGGCAAACCCCTAGCAATAGGAATGGCTATGGTAAACGGTGATGAAATGATGAAAATGACTAAGGGGAAGGCGATTAAAACAATTCATTGGGTCGGCGACGAGCTCTGGGAACTAGAAACATGAATCAATAGGATTCATTTGTAAGAATCTCTACGAACAGTTATGCATAAACTGTTGGCATTGGTCATGGTTGCTATTCTAGCATCTTCTGTCATTGCTGCAGATGGTGGAATTAATGAAGAAACAAATCTGAATGAAACTGATTTTGAATCTATGGAATACAGCAATATTGTGTATGCAGAACAAGAATTTACCATTTCTCTAACGCTGAAAAATGAAACTACTAACATCAGTCAAATAAACTGGATTACTCAAGTATGTATTAATTCAGGAGTTTGTTATCCTCCAAAAACAATTGAAATGAATACTACGGACGATAAAACATGGACTGCATCAGTAGTTGTAGATGATGAAGCAACATATTTGAATTGGAGAATTGATCAAATTGATGATAACGATACTGTAGTAAGAGTCCCCGATACAGGATTTGGCTGGAAAATTTGGTCTGATTGTTGGTATGATGGAGAGGAATGGGGGGGTGATGATACTTCTTGCATGACTGAAGAAGAAAACGATAGTGTCCCAGGATTTATTTTCACTCTGACTCTTTCAGCAGTAATTATTGCAGGACTGGTAACACAAAGATCTGAGGGAAAATATGAATGATGAAAACTCTGATTTCATTGATTTAGAGTTCTCTCAGATTTCTGAAGAAAAGATGTCAGAAAATGCATTAGATTTTTTCCACTTAATGAAAAAAAGACGTACTACTAGACATTTTTCTAAAAAGCATGTTCCAAGAAATCTAATTGAAATGGCAATAAAAACCGCAGGGACAGCACCATCTGGAGCTCATTTACAACCTTGGACTTTCGTTGCGATATCAAATGATGACTTGAAAATGAAGATTCGGGAAGCAGCAGAGGAAGAAGAGAAAAAAACATATTCTGAAAGAATGCCAGAAGCATGGGCAGAATTGTTACGACCTTTGGGGACAGATCATATCAAAGAACACATTACAGATGCACCATGGGTTGTAGTTGTATTTAGGCAATCTAAAAGAGAGCGTATGAATGGTGAAACTGCACCTACCTATTATTCTCAAGAATCATGTGGAATTGCTATTGGTTTATTCATTGCAGCAATACAAAATATGGGGCTGACTACTTTGACACACACACCTTCACCTATGAAATTCTTGAGAGAATTACTGGAAAGACCTGAGTATGAACATGCAATGCTATTGATGCCAGTAGGATACCCGGCAGAAAATGCCAAAGTACCTAATCTTAAAAGAAAAAGTCTTGATGAAATTTCTGAATGGTTTGACTAAGATTCTTCACTCTCAGAACCGGATGGAGTGAAGAATGCTAAGGCTATTCCTGAGCCTATAATCATCAAACCTCCTAGAACTATTTTCAGAGTTAATATTTCATCAAATAAAATAATTCCATAAATTGTTGCAATTATCACTGTAAGATATGAGAAGGCACTAACCCAAGCAGCATTTGCCTTATGATAAGCCATGGTAATTCCTACTTGACCACCTCCTGCGCCCACTCCTATTCCAATTAAGGCTGCAACCATTTCTATGGATAGTGCGGATAAGTTTGGAACTGCTTGAATAGTCGAGCCAAGAACAGAAAAAGCAGCGAACCAAAATACTACAGAAGATGGAGACTCTGATTTTCTTAAATCGCGAACAAAGATATATGCTAACCCCGCGAATAATCCCGAACCCAAAGCAAGTAATGCATTAGAATCAATACTATCAAAATCAGGAGAAACTATCAGAACTATTCCGACAAAAGCTGTCATTAGGAGAACTAGGACAGAAGATGGTACTTTCTCACTAATCAATCGACCAGAAAGTAATGCCACAAATAACGGTGCTGTATACTGTAATGTCACCGCCTGACCGATTGGAATTAATGATAATGCCGTGAAATAAAGTAACATTGCAATTAATCCTGTAAGGCATCGTAAAAACATCTTTCTTCTATCTTTGACTTTAAGACTAATACCTTGGAATCTAGCAAAAATAGCTACTGCCAGAGCGATAACTAGCGAACGGACGAAAATTATCATCCAGACATCGGCATTTACCGATGTCCATTTCACTAATGCATTCATAGTTCCAAATGAGATACTCCCAAATATCATCCATAAAACTGCCACTCTTGGAGAATCTACTGGTAACTTAGATACTGAGACATATGAAGTAAGATCGGGTCCTTCTTTAGCCAATTCTGCTACTGATTCTAGTCCTCTACCAAGACCTTTAGAGGACATTACTTTAATCCCCATCTTTTTTCTAATTCACCTGATACATCTTGATAATCTTTACCACCATTGCTGTTTGGGTCATGCAAATGTATTGGTACACCGTGGCTTGGTGCCTCTGCTAATTTGATATTACGACGTATCGCTGGGCGAATTACAAACTCAGGAAGATGTTCAAGAATCTCGGAAGCCACTTGCTGATTGAGAAGGGTACTGGCATGCATAGTCAATAAAACTCCATCAACACCTAAATGTGGATTTAGAAGATTTCTAACTTCTCGTACAGTTCCAGCCAGCATTGCAAGACCTTCTAGAGCAAAATATTCTGTTTGGACTGGAATTAAAACTCCATTACTCGCAACAAGCGCATTTATTGTTACTAAACCTAGTGAGGGAGGAGTATCGATAATGACTATGTCATAATGTGGAAGTAATGGTTCTAGAGCCTCTGAAAGTCTTCTTTCTCTACCCAACTGCCTCAACATTTCTTGCTCTAATCCTACTAAACTTCTGTCTCCAACTATCATGTGTAATCCATCAACTGCAGTTGCATGTCGGGCAGATATAGCAGTCTCTGGAGAAAGAATAAGATCTCTTGTAGTATGCTGAACTTTACTTTTATCAACACCTAAACCGGTTGCACAATTTCCTTGCGAATCAGCATCAACAACTAAAATTCGATGACCCCTTAATGCCAGTTGAGATGCAATATTAATCACTGTAGTTGTTTTACCAACTCCTCCTTTTTGATTAATTACAGTAATCACTCTTGCACGACCATCAGGAGTGGGAGTTGGAAAAGGTAAATCTAGTGGTCTACTTGTTTTTTGAGAAGATATTTCGTTCGAACTACTTGTTGAACTTTGAATTTCTTCTTCCTCAGTAAATTCAGCATCAATCACCAGTGGAACCTTCTCAACATCAGGAAGATTACTGTCATCATTAGCAGACATACAAGCGCCTTCGGCGCTTAGAAGGAAGTTGAATGTGCCGCCTATAATAATTATTTTATTGCTAATTTTAGATAGTTTAAGCTTGGCCAATTATCTCGGCCCATGCGAGCATCCTTCCTGTCTGGGCATCCATTGCAAAATTTATGTTATGCTTCCGATTAGAGTCTATCCATTCCCTACTTCCAGCTACTGTTACCTGCCCTTCAGTAAAATCACCGGGTAGAAATGAGAGTAAATCACTATCTTCAGAGACTGAAAGCCTATATCCAAAACTACTACCTTCAGACCATTGATTATTACCCAAAGACAAAGACAAGTCTTGATATCTATTAGTATCAAGTATACGGGCTTCAAGATTCTTTAATGTATGAGTTGAAGGGATAGCATCTTGATTCCAAATTACTTCTCCATCATCTCGGCCTTCACTATCAAATGAACAAGCATTACTTGATTGGCTGACTATTGCCCATCCGGATGTTTCATCTGAACGAACCCAGGAAAGATTCCATTCTTCAACTTCATTTATTGAATAAACTGATTGCCAAATGTATCCATCACTATCAATTGCTTCTGTTACATCTCGATTAGAATGATTGGCACGTAAGCAACTAATTGCATCTTCTAATGTAAATGACCTATCATCTGACTCGTCCCACATTGCTGTCGACCAGTCTTTCTTTGCATTAGTGCTGAGTTTATCCTCCCCAGGACCAGGTCTACCTGCATATGTTGAACCCCAAGATATCGACTCTGTTCCCGATTCTGAACTTATCATACTCATCTTCATTCTCACGGTTAATTCCCCCTCAGGTAATGCTGCTTCAAACGCCGCACTTTCGATAAAGCTACAATCAGAAGTACTCTGATCTTTATTGATTAAAATATCAACTTCTTGCTCAACTGCCCATGGGATGCCATTTTTAACAAGAATATCAATATTCATTCTCCCAAGACATCTTTCAATTTCAGAATGAGAAATTTGGACCGGATAAACTAAGCCGTGTTCCGCAGTATTTTGTTCTGAACCAACAACCCATTCCCAATCCTTATTCCAATCGGAAATTGAATCAGAAGTCATTCCCGATTCTAAATTAATGTCGCCAAAGAAATTATGTAATTCAATAGGTGCTAATGGGAATGTCAATATAGGGGCTATGTCATCTAAATTTCCAAAACCATCCGCGCCAAAAGTCACAACATTGGCATTTGTCATTGCACCTTCAACATCTGTAAATGAAATAATTGATTCTGATCGTAATAGACTTGTTTCAGTTAATTCTTCGTAAAGATTTGTGGTCATTAGTAAATCATTACCAGATAAGGACCAACCTAAATTTCCACACACATTAGTGTCTTTCCAGGTTTTACCTTCAAGATCTACTTCGAGATCATGTATAATTTCTTGTTGTACTGTCAAATGAGAACGGCCATAGGCATCTTTGGCATCAATTACTCCTAATAATTCAGAGGACTGCCTATCAATTGGATGGGAAATTTCATTCAAATCTCCTTCAACAATTGAAATTGAACCAGTTCCTGTAAGTCCTACTGTCAACCTATTACAGGCATCTGTGATTGCTGTATCAGGTAAATTATCTCTCAGTAATGCGACCATATCATCACCATCCAGAATAATCTCTCCATCACTCAAAGTAAATGTCATTGAGTCACCGTAATTTAATGGCCTGGCTTGGAACGAGGAGTCGGCTGAGAGGAAGTAAATTACTCCCGCACCTACTAATAAAACTACCACAAAAACTGCAGATATTTGTTGCCAATATTTCTTAAAAATATCCATTGAAGGCAATACAATTGTCATTGATGGCTGATCTTCCTTTACTTCAGAAGGAGCTTCAACAATTGTTTTGACTTCTTTATTTTCTAGTGACCAAGGGTCATCTTCATCCAAAATTAAAGAAACTTCCTCTTCTTGAAGGATTACCGGTTTTTCAATAATTTCTGCCTCAAAAATCTCTGCTTCCATTATTTCTTCAACTATTTTCGATTCTTCTATTTTCTCTTTTCCTACAGAATTATCTTCAATAACTAAACTATCTTTAGATTCAACACGAGAAATNNCTATTTATCGCATCATCCATCTCCTTGGAAGAGCGGGTAGTTTCGTTTTTTTCTTCAATTAGAGAATCTTTAGGTTGAGTTTCTATTGGTCCTTCTTCGAGAAATAAATCGTTATTATCATTATCGGATGAGAAATTTCCAAGAATTCTCACAATTAATTCTGCTTTGTTACCGGTGGATGATATTTCCTCTTTTTTACATATTTCTCTCAAG
>DAFS01000027.1:21257-25732 GCA_002495525.1 Euryarchaeota archaeon UBA89
TCTTTAGATTCAACACGAGAAATCAATCTATTTATTGCATCATCCATCTCCTCGGAAGAGCGGATAATTTCTTTTTTTATCTCAATTTCAGAAGCTTTAGGTTGACTTTCTATTGGTTCGTCTTCGAGAAACAAATCATCATTATCATTATCCGATGAGAAATGTCCAAGAATTCTTACAATTAATTCAGCTTTGTTACCAGAGGATGGTATTGTCTCTTTTTTACATATTTCTCTCAAGTCAAAAACCATCATTTTTGATAATGAGTCGAACGTGTAAGTCTCCCCGTCTGCCATAATAACAGGACTTGTCGATGACTCAAGTCTTTCAATACCTTCCTTCATCTGTGTTATAGAATCCCTACTAGAGCATGAAAATACCATTTCCGCAGCCAAAGAAGTCAAGAAGGTCGGGCGTTCGCGGCGAATTATGAGGCCTCGATTAGTCATACTATCGCGTGGGCCGAAATTATACTCAACAAAGCGCCTTTCTGAAGAAGCGGAAAATGCTGGTTGGGATGTCAGAATATTAGATCCTCTATCTCTAACGATGATAGTTGATGATAAAGGGGGGAAAATATTCTATAGAGGTTGGCCTGTAGAATGTGAAGCAGTTATTCCTAGAATTGGCTATTCAATAACCAGAAGAGGAGTCTCCATAGTTAGACAGTTTGAAAGAATGGGTGTAATTGTAATGAACTCCAGTGATGGGATAACTAGGAGTAGGGACAAATTGATTGCTTGCCAAATGATGTCTGCAGGAAATATTCCTGTTCCCATTACCGCACAAGTGGTTTCATGGGAAGACACAAATAGAGCAATTAGTAGAGTAGGTGGAACTCCTTGTGTGGTAAAGTCCACAGAAGGGACCCATGGTGCTGGAGTATTTTTAGCAAAAACTGAACAACATGCCCGTCAATTAGTTTACCAAATGTTGGAAAGAGAAATGAGGCCTTTGGTGCAAGAATATATTGAAGAGTCTCATGGTAAAGATATCAGAGCATTAGTAGTAGGAGGAGAAGTTGTTGCATGTATGAGAAGGAGGGCAAACGGAGATGAATTCCGTTCAAACTTTCATCTTGGAGGTAGTGTAGAGAAGGTCGAGATAGACCAAGGTTTCAAAAAAATAGCAATCAAAGCGGCTAAAATTTTAGGACTAGAAATAGCAGGTGTCGATTTACTTGAATCTGAAAGAGGGGCACTTGTTCTAGAAGTTAATTCTAGCCCCGGATTAGAGGGCATAGAAAAAGCTTCACAGAATAATGTCGCAAAAGCAATATCGAAAAGGTTGAATTATTTATTACAAAAAAATAATGAAAATTATTCTTTGCCCGGTCATAATCATCAATTTAGTGATATTGATGAAAAAAACCAAGCAGATTCATGAATTGGCATCTTTTCATAAGCATTATAAAATGCAATCTAATTATGAAAATAAGAGAAGCATTCAAGTCCAATCAGGGATTCATGGCTTTGTCCTTAGGGACATGGGATGCGCGTCGTTCGCGACGATGAGGCGAGGGAATTGACTGAACAGAATGAAGAAAAAACAATCTCAAAGGTTGTTGTGGACTCAAAGGATACGTCAGATTTGAATAGTGCAGAATTGTTAATACATACAAAGAATCTACCACAAAGACTTCAGCGATTAGCTTTGCTACCTTGGTTCGAATGCTGGTCTCAACAATTGAAAACAGAAAAAAAGAGTGAACACACAATAAGATCTTATGTGGTAGCAGCAAAAACATTCACGATAACACATCTGCCTAATGAGAACATAAGTTCTTGGAATGAAATTAAAGAGATTCAAGTTTCTGAATTATTTAACAGAATTAACCCTGACAATGGTAGAATTGATTCATGGTTAAACACAATTGGAGATTTGAGACCTGCAACAATTAATGCAAGGATTGCAGCGATCACACATTTATTGAAGTGGATGGGATATGCTATTCCTGAATGGATTCAGAGACCTGCGAGATCTAGAACACTACCCAGGACATTGGGTAAAAATGACTTGCAAAAGGTTAGATTAGCCGCAATTAGGTCAGAAGATCCTATTGCTTTCCCAATAATTACTATGATGCTTGATACTGGACTAAGGTGTTCAGAAATATGTAATTTAGACTTAGATGATGTTGATTTAGAAGATTTGTCAGCCTTGGTTATAGGTGGAAAGGGTGAGAAAGATAGAACTGTACTTTTCACTAATGCTACATCGGACGCGTTGGATGCTTGGAGGCCGATAAGGAATACTAGATTGAAGAATTGTACTAGAGAAAAAGATCTGAGATCACTATTCTTCTCTAGTCGAAGTCGAAGATTGAACCCACGCTCTGTTCAGAAATTATTGGATCGAATCGCGGATGCTTCAGATATTCCAAGAACAAGATTAAGTCCGCATGTTCTTAGACATTCTTTTGCAACTGGACTTCTAGAAAGAGGTGCAGATTTAGTAACAATACAAAGACTTCTTGGACATGCAAATATTTCAACGACAAGAGTTTATCTAGAAATTGGAGACCAGACGTTAAGGGAGATTTACCATAGAGCGCAGTCTTCACCTAGTATCGCGGAACTAGAATCAGAGTATTCAGCCAATAATGAAGAAATTACTGAAAGTGCACTATCAATAAAATGATTATTTTCTAGCGGGATTCTTTTTATTTTCTCTTTTATTGACGTTTTCTGGACCCTGCCAATCTCTATTAGCTAAGGTATCATTACCAATATGGCCTGGGATTGGGCAATATTTTCCTGAACGACAGCGAGAGCAATTGTCATTCGGTGGTCGCTCTACAGTTTTCACTAAACGGCCATACTTCCTCCTTGGCATGAAGTTAAGTTAAACTGACGGAACTTAGCAGTTGTCATCATGACATCAGGAAAATCAGTAGGTTGATGTTTGAAAGACACTACGGACAATCGTGAAAGAAGGGGCTACTTTGAAAAAACCTCTTGGTTGTGACCCGAATCGTAGTTTGTTATTTGCTCAAGTTGTTTCTGGTGAACCAGAAATGAGAATTGATGAAGGAGATTACCTCAGAAATATTGGTTGGCAAGGTAAAACGGGCACCGTTTTTCTTGGTGATATCGCAAATGTTTCTCTACGCTCATTAGGTCCTCATGATCCTCCTAAATTCTCCAAGAGACCGGATTATGATGAGCAGCAATGGATTCTAAATTCTTCTTCTGGAGAATTAAAAATTAGTATTAAGAGTGCTTCGTATTGGGGATTTGGACTTTGGGCAAAATGTTTCTATAACGAGATTGAACTTATTGGACCATTATCTCTCAGAGCAAGATGTGTCCACGATATAATGGCATCACTAGGGAGAAATCCGTGGGAAGCAACTAGAGTAAAGAAGTTTGAAAAAATCACTAATGCTTCGATAACTGAACATGGAGAATGTTGGAGAGAATTGACCAGATATGCTCGAAATGAGATGGAAGAAGAAATATTAATTGTTGAAAATGAAATTAAATCATTAATCGGTACGGATACAGAAATAGAAATTATACTCGATAATGCAAAGATTGCTTTAGAAGATGCTAGAGCTGCTCTTCTAGATCGAAATGCACCAGCGGTTGAAAGAGCACTTGGGAGAGCTATTACTGCATTAATTGAAGCAAATCCTAATACTGAAGTGAGGTCCTCAGAATTGGAATCTATAGTTACAAAATCTGCAGTAAATCAACATAGAAATACTAAACAAATTAATGCAAGTGATTTACTGAATAATGATATTGATTTCGTAGATTTAACTGAATCTGAGTAGTTAAAATCCGAAAATACCTGCTAACCAGTGTACAACACCGTGATTAGCTAGATAAATTGTCACTGAAAAAGAAATACAAGCAAAGTAAATCATGCCTCTAGAAATCTGAATTGCGTCCTCAGATTCTTCATCGAAGTAACGAATCAGCCCAGCCGCTTGCTGGATTCCACTGCCCTTCTTGTCCTTTGCCATTGCCAATCGGACCTACATTTAGTATTTCAACGCCGCGAATCATTGAATTCTAATAAATAAAGAAAAAAATGTCAAAAATTGCCTTTTTCAAGGGTCTAAAGTCTCAATAAGAACGCATCCGCCATCTAGTTCAACAATACATGAAGCAGCATCCATTGCTGTTTCTAACCCCATAGTCATCAGAATCTCTCTTCGTGAACCATTATCTGATTGGAATATTAATCTGTGACTTAATGCATCAAGAACTCTTTTGTCGACTACTTGCCAAATCCATTCATCTCTTTCAACATTAATTAGTGCTTCAACTGGTACTAATGGTCCTTGTTGGGCTCCATTCATTCTAGCCCTTTCTAATAATTCTACTAATTTTCTTGAGGCCCCCCCCTTATCGGTTCTAGTTGGCTCTCCCGTTTCTCTTGCTATACGTCTTCTTAGTCTAGTCATGTGCATCCCAAATGCGGAAACTACCGCAACCGTTGAGGGTTTGTTTGAAGGTATAACTATT
>DAFS01000027.1:25955-29707 GCA_002495525.1 Euryarchaeota archaeon UBA89
GTTTCTCTTGCTATACGTCTTCTTAGTCTAGTCATGTGCATCCCAAATGCGGAAACTACCGCAACCGTTGAGGGTTTGTTTGAAGGTATAACTATTGTTGGTGGAGAAAAGTCTTGTAGGCTATTTTCGAGATGAAAATAAGTTAACGGAAACCATAGTTTAGCAACAACTCTAATCCGTTTGATTCATTGGTGATTAGGTAACCGTCGTAGTATGGACATAGACGAGCGCTCATGGGAAACCATTGCGGCAGATAGTGTTCTAATGAATGCAGTTAGCAATTGGAGAAAAGATCCCGAAAAATGGATTGAATACTCAATTGATAGATTGAATGAAACAGTTAGAGTAAATCCTCTTAGAGATGATATTAAATGGGTCGAAAATTGGCTTCAGAAAATTGGAGCGGTGAAGATAGAATGGTTCACAGGAGTTGGTAGTGCATGGACACTACCATTCGCAAGAGGTAAAGCAGAAGGAGAAGTGAAAATAATTTTAGCAGCACTTCATGAAACAGGGAGAATAACTAGACAAGAAGCTGTATCAATGATTCCAGCCATTGCTTTAGATGCTAAACCAGGAGATTTAGTACTAGATATGTGTGCAAGTCCGGGGTCAAAAACAACTCAAATCGCTGAACATTTAGAAGGTAAAGGAATCGTCATGGCAAATGAAATTGCTAATAGTAGGATAAATACTCTTGTTGCTAATACTAAAAGACACGGTTCAATTACTCCAATGATTGTACACCATGATGGGAGATTTATCCCCAGAGTTCCAGAATCAGGATTTGATAAAATACTTGTAGATGCTCCTTGTACAGGTTCAGCAACAACAAGGAAAAACCCAGATGTTTGGAAAAAATGGCTTCCATCAGGTGGGAAAATATTACATAAATTACAGTTAGAATTATTGATTAAAGCAGTTAGTCTAACCAAACCAGGTGGGAGAATTGTATATTCGACATGTTCGTTAGATCCTATAGAAAATGAGGCAGTAATTTCTGAGATATTGAGATTAGATATTGGAATTACATTATCTTCAGCATCGAAATTATTGACAAAATTACCAGGTAGAAGCGGAATGACTAATTGGCCGCAATTAGATGAAACAGGAAATATCTCAAAAAATATCGAAAGTAGTAATTCAATGACTCCTCCAACTAAAAATAGTATCAAAGAAGAGTTGAAGAAATGTTTGAGAATCTGGAATGATGATGTAAAGGCAGGAGGATTCTTTGTTGCTATTTTAGAGAAAAATGAGAATTACAGTGAAAATAAAGTAGATTATGACAAAATTCTTCAACCTGAAAATATTAAGCCTGATGAATTAAATTTCCCTCAACCAATAAATTATGAGATTGGAGAAATGATTCACGACTCGATTGGATGGGACGAAAAAAATCTTTGGAGAAGGGGTAAGAGCATACTTTGGACAACTCCCGAAGCGAAACAAATTTGGGAATCAGATAGAAGTAAAAGAAGCGGTCGAACTTTCATTCCAGGTAAGAGATGGAGGCCGCTAAGAGTAATACACTTAGGACTCATTAGCATAAAAATACAGGATGAAAAATTAGAAAGAATTGTTGGTAAAGCAGCACCGAGAATGATTCAAGATATCAAGTATGGAAAATCGATAGTGAGTAGTGAAGTTATTGATAGATTATTGAAAGGAATTGAGCCCCCTGCCTATGAAATTAGTCTAGAATTAGATAAAGTAAGAGGGGGGCATATTTTGGTTGAAGAAGATGAAAAGAGTTGTCTCCCGGTCTGGATTGGAGGAAGAGTTTCTCTAATGATTTCTGAACAGGAAAGAAGAATACTAAGAGCAAAAAGGAATCTACCAATTCTGATAAAGGATGAAGAAGAATAGTATTGATTATACATTTGATTAAAAAAATATATTATTATTTAGCATATGTTCAATAGCCTATCCTCAATAGGAGATATGAAGTGATTACTTGCTTGATGAAATTGATAAAAAAATAATTAAAGTTTTACAAGATGATGCTAGAACATCATTAAGGAAAATTTCTGAACTGGTTAAGGTGTCTCTCGGAACTGTATCTAATAGGGTAAAAAGAATGGAGAGAAATGGTGTGATCAAAGGTTATTCAGTAATTCTTGATCCAGATCAAATCGGTTGGGAATTAAATGTAGTTATCGGACTAAGAATACAGAAAGGTAGATTGATTGAAATACAGGAAAGAATTGCTAAGGATTCGAGAGTTCACGGAGTATATGATGTAACTGGAGACTTCGACTCAATGGTTATTGCTAGAGCTAAAAATAGAAAAGATTTGGATGATTTATCTAAAAATGTATTATCTATTGATGGAGTGGAAAGATCAATTACTCATCTAGTTTTGAATACTGTAAAAGAGAAAACTGCATCACTACCAGAATGATCTTTTAAATCTGAGATAGGTGCTCTAATAGTAAATCTGAAAAACCAATAATTGACTCTACCGTTTTACACTCAGATTTCAGTTGTTTTGCTAGAATATTTCGTAAACTTTGATCTATTTTTACATCCATAGAATTTAATTGATTTGTAAATGATTTTTGAAGAATATCTCCTGTTCGATCCCAATCCATCAGTAGAATGATTTTTGGCAAACCATCAATAGCTAGTTCGGAGCCATATTCTTCATACAAATATGCAATCATTCTTGGTCTATCCCATCCCTTATTAACAGTTTCAATAATACCAGAAAATCCAAGAATTCTAAGGCATTTTACATCATTTATCCCTTCCACAAGAATAGGACAATTGGAGCCCCCTTCTTCTATTGGTGAATTGCGCATTATAGATTCTTTAATTGCTTTGGCTGCAAGAAAAAATCTCTCATTTTTGATATTAAGATTTTTTTTACGGACCATATTTACATCTCTCGATTGATTATGATTCTCAAAGAAAAAATGGTAAAATTTAAATTTTCAAGAGCCCAATAAAGCATTTCATTAATCCCTGGTTAGAATTAGTTTAGAAGTTATTCTTAGTATTGTTTCTAGTAGGTGAGTAAGGGTTGTTATCCGCGACACTTATCAGTGGGTTTCACTCCCATTGAAACGAGATACCCATGGCTGTGACATCACCTCTCTTTAACGTACTTTGGGATGAGTATATTCTTTGGTCATTACTTGTAGGAGGTTTTACCTTCGGTTGGCTATACCATCATTCATTTTCATACAGGTCGACAGATGGAGAAAAAGCAGGTAATGTCGATGAATTAACAGTCGGTGTGTTTCCAAAACATAATGATAATCTGAAACTGGAAGTAGCGTGGACTGTTTTACCATTTTTACTAATTATTTATTTGACTTACATCTCATGGGCACCTTTAGATCATGTTTGGGCAGCACCAGGGAGTGATGCGAGAGGAGATGAGTGTCTAGAAGGCGAATATTCTAACAATATATTCTATGCAGATACTGGATTCGTGAATTCAGAATGCTATCACGTCATTGAATTGACTGGACAACAGTGGTTTTGGTCATTCGAATGTAATCCTTCAGTAAATAGTGAATATAGTCAAAGAGATTACAATCTAAGTGCCGATATATGTGCGGTATCTAGTCAAATGGTTGAAGGCTACGGAATGCAACCAGTAATAAATTTGAAAGCTGGAGAAACATATCTACTCGTTATGGAATCTGAAGATGTGACACATGCTCCATGGTTCTTAGAATTAAGTACAAAAGAAGATGTTTTGCAAGGACAGAAAACAACTATGTGGCTCCCTATGACTGAGG
>DAFS01000002.1:0-2964 GCA_002495525.1 Euryarchaeota archaeon UBA89
GGAGCAGGGTCACTTCCTATGTCTGGTACAATCAAAACTTTCGTCAAAGGTAATTATGTGTTAGTTGGAGACTCTGCAGGAATGGTCCTGCCTTCTAATGGGGCGGGGATCACTATTGCCATGATAGGTGGAAGGATTGCTGGACAGGTAATTTCGGAGCACTTGAAAGATGGCACTCCTCTATCAGAATATGAAAAACGTTGGAATAAGCAGATGGGGAAGGTCATGCGTAATTCAAAAAGAGCCTTTTTCCTTGGTAGTTATGTTCTAAGACTACCT
Source organism: Euryarchaeota archaeon UBA89 (assembly GCA_002495525.1). Taxonomy (GTDB): domain Archaea; phylum Thermoplasmatota; class Poseidoniia; order Poseidoniales; family Thalassarchaeaceae; genus MGIIb-O2. The sequence continues at coordinate 280 of DAFS01000002.1, forward strand.
GATTGGATAATAAATACAATGTTCAATAGATTAACTAAGTTCATGGTTTGGAGATTTATCACTTGCAGGAATATGTTTGTAATATTCTAGTCTAAATCTAGAGGTTTTTCAGCCTGCCATATAGTGGCCATACCCGGAAAAATTAATTTTGCTCTGGAGTTTTCAAAACCAACTTCTTCAAGCATCTTAACATAATCTTTGGTTGTCCCAAAATGAACATAAGTCTTAGTCAACCACTTCCAAGGGTGTTCATCTTGTTTACAGATTACTTTCGCATAACTGCCGACCCAAATCCTCATCCATAACCAACCTAAATACCCATGGACTCTATTTATCTTGGCAGGGTCTACAATTACTATTGATGATCCTGGTTTCAATACTCTCAAAACCTCACTTAAGCCTGCTTTTTTATCGTACCAGTCTCTGAATGAAAACAATGTACAAACAGCATCAAATTTATTTTCTTCAAAAGGTAATTGCTCTGCTTTTCCTTCAATAAATTTAGCTTCATTATAGCCATTTCTTTTTCTCATTTCATTGACTCTAGGTTCAGCCACACGAAGCATTTCAGGTATAGGATCTAGACAAATTAGTTCTCTACCTTCCAATTCTTCAGCAAAACTTCCTGGACCACATCCTACTTCTAAAATAAGCCCCTCTTCTGGTAATCTTTCTCTAACTTTTCTTCTCCATTTAGAAACCTGTCCTAATGTTGCAAAACGATTAATTTTATCATAAACTGGTATAGTAGCCTCGAGATTTTTTTGGAGCTCATTCCAATCATCTTCACCGATGGTCTCGGTATCCATGAAGTAACGCAAAAGACCGAAGTATTTGGTTGGTGCTGATGATAGTATCACGATAATCGTTGAAAGAGTTTAGGATAGTCATCGGTTATTATCATAAACTCATTTTGGGTCCAAACATTCGTACAGGTGTTGATTATGGCTAGAGATAATGTCTTACGTGCAATTAGAAATGCTGAAATAGAGGCAACTGAGACGCTATCCGAAGCGAAGAAGGAAGCAACAATGATTATTTCCCAAGCGAGACAAAAAGCATCAGAAATTATTATCGAAGGGAAATCAATTTCCGAGTCAGATGCTCAGAATTTAATTTCTGAGACGCGGCAATCTGCAGGTTCAGAGGCAGAAATGGTTGCTAAGGATGGGCACACTGCGGGACAAAAATTACATAATTCTGGCAAAAAGAATCGAGATAAAGCAGTTAAATTGGTTGTTGACTATTTTAGAAAATAATTGCAGGTGAGTAAAATGTCTCAAATAAAAACGCAGCGAATGGGTAGGATTCTAGCCGCTGGTTCCAAAGAGAGAATTGATGAGGTATTAAATGCTTTAGCCAAACTTAATGCAATACACTTCATTGAGTATGATGGTACTGATGATGGCTTCAAGCTAGGAACTCCCAAAGAAGAATCCGAAGTAGTTGGAAAGCGCCTTAATAAATTACGATCGGCTGCTTCAATTGTTAGTTTCAGTGGTCCTAAGACGACGATTTCCGAAGATAAAGTGAGATCTGAATTGGATAATAGTCTAAATGAAGCTGTAGAGGAACTTCTCCAAAAGAGTAGTCAACTTGAATCCATTACAAACTCCCTGTCTACTGCTCGTGAAAAAAAGGAAACACTGGATTTACTTTCATCCCTTGAAATCGACATTGATCTTCTATCTGGGTACTCGTCTCTCTCCTCGTTTGTCGGTACAATATCGGGAAGTATTTCACAGATTGAGTCTGAAATTGATAATGGCGGGACTCCAGGTATCTTCTATCATGGTACATTTAATGGGATTAAAGTAGTTGCAATATTTGTAACAAACGAATATTCAAGTAGTGTACAATCAAGTTTAAATCAATCCGGCTTTCAAGCAATTAATATCCCAGAAAATATGGTAGGAACTCCTTCTTTATTATTATCTGATCTACAAATAAAAATCAATAATTTAATTTCAGAAGAAAAATCTATCTCTAATGAAATTAAAGATTGGTCTAACAAATTTGGGCCATCTTTAGCTTGTGGGCTCGAAGTACTTGAAAGAGATCACGATATTCTCACTGCACCAGTCAAAATAGCAGTTTCGAATCATGCATTTTTCATCGATGGTTGGATAGAATTATCCCGTTCTGAAGAGGTACAAATTGCATTAAAAGATACTTGCTTGTACACCGAAGTCAACCCCTTCAAAGTTAAGGCAGGGGGCGGAGGTCATGGGCACTCAGATGAACACCATCACCACCATCAAGAAATGCCTCCGATTTCTTATCAAGATAGGAAATTAAGTAAGCCTATGGAATTGTTAACCGATGCTGTAGGAAGACCTGCTTATGGTAGAATCGACCCTACTCTATTTATGTTTGTGACTTATCCAATTTTCTTTGGAATGATGCTGGGAGATATGGCATATGGTTTGGTGACTCTTGCTCTTGGCGCTTATGTTTTTAGCAAAGCAAACTCCAATGAAATGATTGAACTTGGTGGCAAGTTTTTGATTTACATAGGATTAGGGACTCTCATTTTCGGTTACATCTATGCAGAGTTTGCCGGATGGGAAATTTTCCTTTACGAAAAACTCACTTATGCTGATGGCAGCTATATGAAAGACTCAAGCGATCATTACATGTACAGTGAGAATCTGTCTCCAGTTGCATTCCTTGCAAATCTTTACC
>DAFS01000002.1:3139-4365 GCA_002495525.1 Euryarchaeota archaeon UBA89
TGGTACAGATCACGGACATGTAGGTGTAGTTGCTGCATTTTTTGAACATGGAGTTTGGATTTTACTACTAATTGGTGGTTTCTTCTTCTCATATGGGTACTTAGGATCCACCAAATATGATCTTGATGTAGAACATTTGATCCTACCCGGCGCTATTATTGCACTATCTTCTGTAGTTATGCTNNGTTGCATTCCTTGCAAATCTTTACCCCTTCGATCTCGATCATGGCTACGGACCCGCGGTAGAATTAGGCTATGGTATTAACCTGTCTTTCCCTTTCCATAGAGTAGGGACACATCTAAACGACCTCATAATATTGACTATCTATGTCGGATTCTTTCACATTATTATTGGCAAACTAATTGGTTTCAGAGATGTCTTATTCTATGGTACAGATCACGGACATGTAGGTTTAGTTGCTGCATTTTTCGAACATGGGGTTTGGATTTTACTACTAATCGGTGGTTTCTTCTTCTCATATGGATACTTAGGATCTAGCAAATATGGTCTTGATGTGGAACATTTGATGCTACCCGGCGCTATTGTTGCACTATCTTCTGTAGTTATGCTAATTTACACACTTTACAAATATCATGGCATTCCAATTGCGGTGTCCCTCATTCTTGCACCTATAGAAGCAATGGGTATGATGCCTTCAGTGATTTCATATGTTCGTCTATTCGCTGTAGGTATAGTAGGTGTAAAAATTGCAGAAACAGGAAATAAGTTATGGGAGCCAATGATGGAAGCAGAACTGTACTTGATACCTGTATTCTTTATTGGATGGTTATCTGTACAGATGTTTGCATGGGCATTAGGTATTTTCAGCCCGAATATTCACGCGGCTAGACTTCACTTTGTAGAATGGATGAGGCAATATTATGATTCAAGCGGAGAGGCATTCGAGCCTTTCGGTTTCCGCTCAAACTTCGTGGAGGTTGAGTGATATCACATTCCAAGCATTAGGCTTAGAAACAAAAGGAGGAAATAAAATGAATAAAAGAAACACAATAAGAGGAATGAGTATACTAATGACACTTTCATCATTAGTAATGATTGCCGGTAGCGTACAAGCAGAAGCAGATAACGAATCTACTGTAGCCGCATACAAAAATATTGCAGCAGGAATCGCTCTGGGATTGACTGGAATTGGCACAGGTATGAGCCAAGGTCAAATTGGAGCAGCAGCAGTTGGAATGATTGCCGAAGATAGTAGTAAGTTCGT
>DAFS01000002.1:4525-4645 GCA_002495525.1 Euryarchaeota archaeon UBA89
TTGCCGGTAGCGTACAAGCAGAAGCGGATAATGAATTTACCCAAGCAGCGTACAAAAACATTGCAGCAGGAATTGCTCTAGGTTTGACTGGAATAGGCACAGGTATGAGCCAAGGTCAAA
>DAFS01000002.1:4696-5677 GCA_002495525.1 Euryarchaeota archaeon UBA89
AATGGACTTATTTTTACTGCTCTACCGGAAACTATTGTTCTTTTCGGATTCCTTTCAATATTCTTGCTCTAAGTGAGAATATTGGACTGAATATGGAAATAGGGAGGAGTATGAATGACATTAGATGCATTAGCAAAAGAAATCGCAACACAGGCTAAAGCAGAGGCAGAATTGATTATTGCCGATGCTAAGCAACAAGCTAAAAAAATTGAAGATGAAGCTAAATCTGAGGCTATGAAATTTTCACAAGGCGTACAATCTCGTGCTGAGAGAGAAAGTGCGCAGTTGTCAGTAGAATTAGTTGCATCAGCTAAACAGGCGAATCAAAAACATCTCCTAATTGCAAGGCGTGAAGAACTAGATAATACTTGGGAAACCATACGTTCTTCAGTAGGGTCTCCTGATCTTGAAGGCCGTTCTAATATTCTATCAGAGCTTTTATCTGAGGCATCTATTAACGGCGGCGATATGATATTAAAACCAGTTTCAACTGATCGTAAAGAACTTGAAAAAAGTGATTTCGCTCTTGGAGATGATATAGAAGGACTTGGTGGATTTATTCTTGAGTCAAAGGATGGTTCTATAGTTCTTGACTATCGATTTGATAGTCGTTTGGATGAAGCATGGAAAGAGAATATTAGGGAAGTAAATAATATTTTATTTGGTAATAAGTAAGGTGCAAAAAATGTTGGGTCAAGCTAGTCGTCGTTCGAATATATGCAATGCTTCTGCTCGAGCGAAGGCACGAAAAGCATCGTTAATAGATTCCACAAGAATGCGTCAACTACTACAGACGGGCCCCGAATCCATTGGGGCTAGCATAGGAGAGTTAGGTTATAGAAATGAAATGGACATTTATTCGGCTAGAATGAATGGTGCAGATGCTGTGGAGGCTGCTCTTTTCCACAATCTCGACAACGATCTTTCAGATGTAATGAATTTCTGTCAAGGGCCTCTAAAGTCGATAGTAGCAATTTATGT
>DAFS01000019.1 GCA_002495525.1 Euryarchaeota archaeon UBA89
ATGAAGACGACGACGATGAAGACGAGAATAATGATGGGGATGATAACAATGAGTCCGATAAAGAATCAAAAAAACAATCATCTACCAGTTTCAATAATCCGATGATTAGATTTTTACTTTATTTATTAATTTTCATAATCGCAATTAATTATACATCTTACTCAAAAGAAGAATTATCATCCATGGAAGAAGAATAATCTAAATCTTGAAAAAAATCTTATTTTTCTGGCTTAAATTTGACTTTCTGAATGTATTTAGATACTATTAAATTTAGAAGTTAATGAATTTCATTTTCTACGGTAGGACCAAAGTTAGATACATTATCCATAGATATTCTAATAATAGCGACTCCGATTATTCCACTTAAGACGAAAAGAAGCATTGCAGAAACACCCTGTGAAGATATGGCAACTCGTATTACCACCGTAGAAAGGACAAAACCAGTATTCCTTGCTAAATTACCAAAATCAGTATAGAACCAGTATGAAATTAAGAGAATTAATATATCTGCCAGAATTAAAAAGGTGAAGAAATCTAAAAAGAAAATTTCCCTATTAACCGATCCTTTACCTTCCATGACTGATTCAATCCATCCAGACATAGATGTGAAAGTAATTATAAGAAATACAAGTAACATCAATAACGCTATTATTTCTTTGGATGAAATAAATGAAGATAGTTTATCTCCACCTAAATTCTCATTTTTCACTTCTTTGCCAATTCTATGATATACTAAGGAGGTATAAAATAATACTAAGAAAGCCATACATTCTACAATTAGGAAACCTAAATCACTGTCTATAACCCATCCATCCTGAAATTCAACATTGGAGAGTCTCTTCAGAATATCTCGAACAACTAATAATGTAGCAATTTCGTATTGCTTTCCAACGGAAGAGGAAAATGATTCGGGGATTGTTCTAATCAATTGGTAAACCTCATATGCTAATAAAATTGAAAATGGAGTGTACAGAGATGACAAGGGTGAACTTAACATTTCAATATATTCACCAGATGGATTAAATTCGCCAAGCTGATATAATACCCATAACAGTAAGTGAAGACAGAAACCAATAATTGCAGTGATAATAGCAAACTTTCTAATTTTTTGATCTGTATCATACCCCAAAAAGAGTTCGTATGAGTCTCTTCTTGAAAATTGCATGTAACTCTGTCTGACAATTTACTTTTTAGTGTGGGTTAGAAAAAAAAATACAAAAAAATACCTTTTTACAAATCAAACGGTTTGATTAAGCCAGTCCAAACAAGATTGATGCATACATTTTGGTGGATCAAAAAGAAGCTTGTCTTCGGGGTCAATTATATCAATTAGTAAATTAGAATTTGCACCTTCAGATACTTCCACTATTGAACTAGTGGATGCGGGTAGGTAATCTTCTCCAGTACTAGCAAGTGAAAGACGAAGATTGTGACCTGTCTCTATTTGTACATCCATAGCAAAGAACTCCATCTTGGCATTTATTGTATCAAAAATAGGTAACCATGTTTGCTCCTGATTCCCACCTTCATGATATCTTAAATCCATAATTGCATGGCCGATATGAATACAGGAACCATCTTCTGAACAGTCTTCTAACAGAGCATAGATTTGACCACCAATAGTTGCTGTAGAAACATCAATGTGCAATCTAGGAAGGCCTGAAATCCAAATATCTTCAGTGAATGGTTCACTCTCATAAATTGGTCCAAAGTTTCCATTAGGAAGTATCGTAGTAGTACCTCCTGCCACATTCATCATACCTCCCCCTAAATCTAATGAAATAGTCTCCATATCTTGTGGAGGGTATCTATCTTCAATTCTCCACTGACCTTGATTAGATTGTATTTCTACAAATAATCCCGGCTTATCACCAACACCTTTGAGGTACCAATCGAACCATTCCAGTAAATCTTGCATCCAGTCAAATCTGACCATTTGTGGATATGCCTCTCTGCCTCTACCTTCTCCTGAACGATCAAAATGATAATCTGGTCTGTCAGGATAATCGTGATCCCACTGGCCAAACAGCCCTTTGGATTCAATTCCAGCGTCAATTAACTGATTTATTACAGGAATTGCCATATGAGGATCTACGTTCCAATCATGCATCCCTTGAATAAGATAAACAGATCCTTCATAATTCTGTAGTACTCTATCTAAGAAATATCTTTCTTCCCAATATGTTCCTGCGAATTCTCCGCCCCACATGTATGCTGCCACTCCAGTTCCTGGACCGATGATATAATCGGGACACATATTTCCAATATCTTCTTGATCGCCATCAATTCCATATGAACCATAAACACCATTATGCATTATTGGGGCTCTAGCTTCACTACTACCGTTTTTCCACATCAATTCCATTACCCCAATCAGACCAGAAATTGGAACAATTGTCTTTAGGTATTCGTTTCCAAATGTAGCTGCCTGCCATGGAGTAGAACCATCATACGATTTACCAATCATCGATACTCCTCCATTGCTCCATTCTTGGGTCCCTAGCCAAGTTACAGCCGCATCAACACCTAGTTGCTCGGCATTGCCCATCAAGTCCATACAGTGATTTGAACGCCCAGTCCCCATTACAGATACTTGAGCAAAAGCATATCCATGAGGTAAAATCTGATCAATTATCATTTGGCCTAACCAGGTACCAGGAACCTCTATTGATGGAGTTTCGACACTGACTTCATCGAAATAGGGTCCGAATTCTGCAATCACCGGAACTGTGACTCCTTCTGGTACATTTGGAAGCCAGACTGCAAGACTAACAACACCATTAGGGGCAGAACCGCCTTCACTAAGAGGGAGTTCAAAATTCACGAAATGATGAGTTGAACCCCACTCGTTTTCTGTTTCTAACAGTTCATATCCACCATATTCCATAACAAATCCATTCGCCTGATCAGTAGTGTAAGGCCACTCTGACCTTTCCCATACAGGAACTCTGTCGTAAATCCCCAAATCTTTCTTAATTTCATCTACAACATCATCAATAATCCAACCCTGTAAAGATACCAATAGCATGATTATTACCATTGACATTGCAATTCCCAGTAACTTAATTTTTGAACGAGCAATCTTAGGTAGGAGTATCGATTTAGCATCCTCTACAGGAACTCCCTCTATCATAGTAAACTATCGTACTGAAGATTATTATTCAGACTTATGTATTGTTGATAGTGAAATATTTAGAATAAAACAAAATAAATCACTAAATTATGATTGAAGAAATACAAATGTACTTATGTTGAAAAGTGAAAACTAAACAGACATTAATGAATGGATTATGATAACCAACGTTAATGAACTCAGGACACATACTTGCAATTCTAATAGGATTTTACGCTTCTTTCGCTGTAACAGTGATGAGTGTGACGCCACTATTAGGTTAAATTATACAATCAATAATCCTATCACAGGAGAGAGGAATAGTGAATACAGCGATAGTTTGGTTTAGAAAAACAATCAGAATTCATGATAACCCCATGTTAACATGGGCAGAATCATCTCAACAAATAGATTCTATAATTCCGATTTACATAATAGATGAAAATTGGAGTCTAGATGTTGAAAATAGTGTGGGTGTAAATAGACTAAATTTTCTTTATGAATCGCTGTTAGATTTAAACAAGAATCTCAAAGATAATTTTGGATCGAAATTACTAGTTTATACTGGAGATTCTAGTGAGGTGATTAAATCAATCATAGGCAGTATAGATGAAAATGTAAACTCTTTACTGATTGACTACTGCTCAGAACCTAAAAATAGAAAAGATGCAGAAGATGTTACAGAAAATCTCAAAAATACAGATATTAATATCAAAGTATTTCCTGCTGTAAATACCATATTAGATATTGAAAAAATTATACAAACAAAGAATTTCAAAGCACCAAAATCAACTAAAGAAATGAATAAAATATTCGAAGAAAATCTTGTAATTAGTCCCAACGGGTATCTATTAGATGGAGACCTTCCTGTTCCTAAAAATATTTATTTCGAACCATTGATTTTAGAATCGATAATTCAGAATGAAGAAAACTCAAAATTTTATATCTCAACAGAAGAAATTAAAGAAAAAAATTATCAATTAAAATTAGAAACAGGATTTGAGAAATCATATTTCTTGGGGGGTGAAAATGAGGCCTTGAAAAGACTCAAAATGAAAATATCGGAAAGGGCCGATTTTGTTAATAATTTTAGAAAGCCATTGACCTGTTCTACCAACAGTATTGAGAACCCAATGGAGCCAACAACTACAGGATTATCACCATACATTAGTAATGGTTGCCTATCTGTCAGATTAGTATGGAATGAATGTACGAAAGTTCGGAATGAAGATCAACATACGAAACCTCCAGAATCACTACATGGCCAACTAATGTTTAGAGAGATGTTTTACTTGTTGTCTCGATTTGTCGAAAATTGGGAAAATGATGTAGACAACTCAAACTGTAAACCAGTGAGATGGGGGGATTATGATGAGGAAAGAATCAGAGCCTGGGAACTCGGATTCACCGGTTTCCCTTACATCGACGCAATGATGAGACAGCTTGATGCAACGGGCTGGATGCATCATTTGGGAAGACATGCAGTATCTTGCTTCCTGACCCGGGGGCAGTTATGGCAAAATTGGAAACATGGGAGAGATATATTCGAGAGAAAATTAATTGACTCAGATTGGGCAGTTAACAATGGAAATTGGCTCTGGTTGGCAGGAGTGGCTCCTTTTTCTATGCCCTATTACAGAGTGTACAATCCATGTCCTGATTCGAAGTCAAGCTTGAATGTAGAGACTAAAGAGGCTAGTTTTATCCGATATTGGGTACCTGAATTATCATTATTTCCATCAAAATATATCTTCGAACCACATTTGGCTCCTTTGGAAATACAAAAATTATCAAATTGCATTATAGGAGAAGATTATCCTTCTCCGATAATAGACAGAAAAAAATCGAGGAAAGAAAATATAGCTAAGTTTAAAGAAAATCTTGGAAGATTATAAGTCGTATATTATAATTTTATCAACGGAAAAAAAATCGTTTCTGAAAAAATTGTTAGTTAAATTTCAATTTGTTAAAACTAAGAGTTCTAATTGATCCCCTAATCTTTGCCACAAATCATCTACCTGCTCACTAGTCATATTTGTACATTTATACATTTGCATATATACCATTGTTTTTTTGAAACGTTTCACTAAATCAGTCACATCATAGCAATATTTGTCTTTTAAGAGCAATAAAGAAAGAAAAATAGTCGCTAAAAGACATTTATAATTCCCTATTCCTGCTTTACTGTTAGGTGGGGAAAGGTATCCCTATATCTTTAGATTTGAAACGTTCTAACATCTCAATCAAAATCCAATGTTTAGCTTTTCTTTCCTTATTATAATCTTCAACCCAGCAATCTAATCTGAAAACAAGGGCAGTTTCTGTGATATCTTCCAACATTGTTTAATGATTTTTCCCCGGTATTTATGTTGAAAAACAGGGAAAAAGACAACTTTTGGTGCTCGTGCCGGGATTTGAACCCGGGTCGCCGCCTCGAAAGGGCGGCATGATGGACCGAACTACACCACACGAGCGGTAAGCCGCCGAGAAGCAAACCCCACATAATCGCAACGGTTGTAAATACTAGAAAATAAGGGAAAAACTCGTTCTCCTTCGACGAAGGTTAATGGCAATATACAAAATGTGAAACAAGGAAAATATAATTATAATTACGCTTAATGTTGGACCTCTATATCCATATTTTTCCACCATTTAACCAATGGAATGAAAATAATAATACAAACTATTGAAATTAGCGTGAAATTAAGCCAGTTTAAAGAACTCTGCACAGATTCTCCGTAAACTCCTATTAACAATCCAACTGAGCCAAATCTGATACCTCTTCCAAAAAATCCTGCTAATGCAAAAAGACGTAGATCCATTCTTCCTGCACCTGCTATCCAAGCTAGTGCCTTGTAAGGTATTGGAGAAACTGCAGCAATGAATACTCCTAAAGAACCATATTTCTCTATCAAGAAGTTTAATCGATTAATATTACTAACACTAACAAAACGCTCCAACACAGGAATACCTCCATAATACCCTATACCATAACCAAAAAATGCTCCAAATACACTACTTAGAGTCGCAATAAGAACAATTAATGAAATTCCTAGAACACTATTAGCTTCTATTACCATAGGTATAACTAGAACATCGGGAGGTATTGGTTGGAAGGCAGCTTCTGATGCAGATACTAATGCTAAGCCCAATAGTCCAAAGCCATCAGCCCAGTCGATAAATGGCTGGAAATAATCACTCGGACTCATACTACTCAATTGTCTCCCGTAACATTATGCGGATGAACATTTTCCGAATAATATCATTTCATTAACCTATTACTGATATGTGGGCAACCACTCGCACCGCTGTGACGGATGAGGTCCTAGATACTGCAGCCTTGATTTCTTGGCCTATTACCAGGCTGAATGGTTGCTATGTTATGCCATCACAAAAAATAGAATTGTGTAGAATATATCCTGAGAAAGAGATTAAACTTGTTTCTGCTGAATTAATTTGGATTGAGCCAGATAAAAAAAGTTTACAATTCGCTACAAGTTTAGCCATAGAGACCGGAGATATGGCAGGATTATCTGAAATTGATTTAGGGATTCTAGCAGTATCGATATATCTGAAAAAGACCTTAGTTACGGATGACTACAGATTACAAAATTTAGCGGAAAAGGCAGGTGTAGATTGGATGACAGTTACAACAGATGGAATCACAGAACTATGGAAATGGGAGTTGAAATGTATGGCTTGCAAAAAAATATATCCACAACCAGGAAAACCTAACCCGAAAAAATCTGACTGGGGAGAATGTGACGATTGTGGCTCTGAACTTAAACTAAAGAAAAAAAAATAATTACTCTGATTCGTCAAGATGTTCCTTAGTCATTCCACCACGATCTATATCTTCTCCAGCAATTGACATTCCTTCTTGTAGCCCTCTCTGAAACTCACCCTTTGCACGGCCAGCATTTCTAGCCAATTCAGGTATCTTTTTTGCTCCAAACATTATTGCAAGCATTATTACAAGAATTACAATTTCTTGAGTGCCTAAGATTCCCATATTTATCCTGAAGAGGTTGTGACCTTCAAAGGCTTCGGCGAAAAATCCTCTCAACCCCCAGAAACTGGCGGTAAAAAGGCGATTTCTGAAGAATCATGTACTTCGGTATCAAAATCAACACCAATATCACCATCTAATGCCACCACTAGTCCATCGGAAACCATTGATTTCAAATCGAATCGCTCAATTATTTGATTAATAGTTGTTCCATAAAGTAGAGATAATTCTATACTTCTCTGATTTAATTTTTCAGCCAACGGTCCAAAAAATAAGAGCTTAACTTTTATTGCTCCTTCTACAGGTTCTTCTTTCATCACAATACTCGGAGTAGTATCTTACGAATCAATCCATCTATTATTGATTGATAAAATTGAAAATGATTCATATTAAACTAACAACAATTGATACGTATGCCATTGCTCGTTAAGATATGAGTGAAGTGGAGGCCATTGTCTTCGATTGTGACGGAGTATTGGTAGATATTACTTCATCTTGGCAGCAAATACACAACTATTTTGGTACAAATAATAAAGAAAATCTAGCAAAATTCCTTGAGAAAGAAATTACAGATGATGAGTTTATGGAATTGGATATCAAATTATGGTTAGATATTCAAGACAAAATCCATATGGATGAAATAATGAGATGTTTTTCTGGTGTGAAATTAATGAAAGGAGCAAGAGAAGTTATTAGTGAACTCAAAAGAAGAGGAATTTATGTAGCAATTGTTTCCTCAGGCGTGGCGAGATTCATTGGTTCAATTGCGCATATGTTGAAGGTAGATGATTGGGCTGCAAATGACTTCTCATGGGATGAGGAGGGTTATCTTTCAGGTCCTAAAACTGCGATGGTTGATTCTCATGACAAGGGAGAGATGGTAGATAAATTAATGAGAATTAATGGTTTTCAAGCAAACAAAATTTGGACCATTGGAGACTCAGGTACTGATTTATCAATGCAAATACCAGATTCTAATTTTATAGGATTCAATCCAGCAAGAGAAAGATCAATGAATGAATTTACTAAAGCAAATGTACCAATAATAATAGAAAAGGATTTAACAAAAATCTGGAAAATTATTTTTTCAGAAGATTTTCCTACAGATTATTAAGCAAATGGTATTGATGCGGAAGCATGGGTATGTAAGTTAATCACTGTCAGAATACAGGGTTTAGGTTGGAATCCTAACATTCTTTGGTAGTCGGTCTGATCTTGCCACGTAGAACTATGAACTATCGTTGTTCCTTTATGATCGCCTACATATTGTCCATGAACATGACCAGTGACGAAAATATCAGGTATAGTTCCGATTACCATACTATCTTCAGGTTCGGGGGATAATGGAGTTTTTCCACCCCAAGAGGGGGCCAAGTGTCTCCTTTCAAGCATTGAACGCATAGCCATCTCAGGTTTAGCATAAGTTACAGATCTAAGGCCCGCAACAAAGTCATCGATACTTTTTCCATGATATGAAAGAATTCTTACTCCATGAAGGCTGAAATCACAGGGATTACCCACGAAAACTGCATCAGAATAGTCCTGTTGCACTTCTGGATCTAGAGCAGGTTGAGGTTCAGCAGGTCGTACTGCATCATGATTCCCTGGAAGAATTATTACATCTACCCAATCTGGTAAATCACTCAGAAGATTGGCAAGAGCGCCGTATTGCTTGAATAAATCTGTGATTGCTAAATGCCTATCTTGCCCAGGATAAATTCCTACACCATCAACGCCATCTCCACTCAAGACAAAATATTTGATAGTCTTAGCTAATGGATCTGTCTTGAACCAATTTATCATTTTCTCCCATTGAGGTTCAAGGAAGGTTTTACTGCCCACATGAACATCAGAAAGAAAAGCCGCAGATACTGATTCATCGATATTTGCAGTGTTCTTTGCTCTACGTGGTAAAGGAGGGAAGTGAATATTTGAAATAATGAATAAGTCTGTTCGATCACCAATGAAAAATCCACTTACTCCTACCACATCATCATTCATCAATCCATCAAGAGCAGCATGTAGGGGGTTGGCTCCAGTTGGGGGTTTCAATAGACATTGAATCTGAGTAGTTTCATCTTCTAATAGAAACATCAGATTTCCTGATTTAGCCCAGCGAGGCTCGCTAACTAATCCAACTATTGTAATCTCATATTCATTAGAAGTATAACGTTGACGATTTCTATAAGCCTCTGCGTTTGAAATAGGCCTTCTTGGAAGTGCTCTCCCCTCAATCATCAAATTACGTATTTGACTTAATCTGCTGTTGAAAAATGATTTGATATCAGATAATTTACCTTCTGTGACTGAATTTCCAGTAATATCAAAATGTACTTCAATCTCTGAATCAATATCTTTAGCCAACATCGGAAAATCATCAATACTGTAATGTGACAAACCATGAGGCCGGGGTGCGGGAGAAATTTCATTACTAGAAACTGGTGCAATTACTCTGCCAATTGGTGAAGGATTATCTGGAGTAGGGAGAGTTACCTGAGACTTCTTTGAAAAATTATGAGATTCTTCAGAGGTTACCTGTTCTATTGAAACTAAAGATAACAACTGATCGATTGATTGCGATGTAAGGAGTTGGACATTTGATGCACGAGCTGCTTCTATCAAAGCATTAATATCTACTAATTGTTCAATTTTATCCTTAGCATCAAGACCCATAACAAGAAGTCCCGCAGCACTCAACATTTTCTGTTGATGCGCCCAATCACCGGATACCATACAACTCACGTCAGGTACGTACGCTCATGATAATATCGCTACAAGATAGTCATTCATCCCAGTCTGTTAGAGATGCTAAATCGACTTTTTGTATCTCATCTGCCACAGTGGTATCTTCGACTTCCCATGTCATACTTCCTTCCCATTGTTCAGAAGCAGGATCCATCTGAGAAATATCTGATTCAGATTCGTCAATTTCATCAATACTTTCTGTTTTTCCATCTTGTTCTTCTAACCTGTCTAATGTTTCTAGAGCCAGCCTTAGAGCGAAAACTGCAAAAGAACGCTTATTATCCAATCTGTCATTTTCACCAAAATCCATTCTCCTTACAAGAAAATAGTCTTGAGCAATAACTGCTACATGGACCCTACCTACTTCCTTTTCAGAAGTAGAGCCACCAGGACCTGCAATCCCTGTAATAGCAATTGCTACATCGGACCCAGATTGATATCTTGCGCCTTTAGCCATTTGAACAGCGACTTCGTGGGAGACTGCTCCAGCCTCACCCTCGTCAAATGCAGATTTTTGTACCCCTAATTCTCTCATTTTTGCTTCATTAGAATATACTACCCAGCCCTGATTAAACCACTGAGTGGCTCCCGAAATATCAGTAATCAATGAAGCGAGTAATCCGCCTGTACATGATTCTGCTGTGGAAATGGTCCAGCCCTTCTTTCTCAGGCGTCTAGTCATCCGAGATGCTAGTCCCGCGGTCTCTTCTACCACATACGTCCCTACTGGTAATCCTTCTTGATTGTTTACACCTAATCTTGAAGATTAAATTGGTGGGCCCGGCAGGAATTGAACCTGCGATCTTCGCTTTGTAAGAGCAACGTCATAACCCCTAGACCACGGGCCCCACATGAGAGTCGGGCAGCGTCGCATTCAAATCATTGGCGGTCGAAGCATCTGTTAGAGAGTGCTTGTTTGAAAGACATTGATGAACTAATTATCAGACTAGGGAAAAATGGTTTCCCGGTAGAGAATTATCTAGAAAAAGCCTTTAAAACCATTAAAATTGAAGATTTCATAAAATTAGGCCATGATGATTTCTTTCAAGATAATCCAGTTGAATTTATGAAAACTAGTAAGGGAATTAGAAAAAATATTTCCGCACCGCATATGTTAGCAATATTACTTCATCATTTAGAAATTAAAAAGGGACAAAAAATCCTATTAGTTGGTTCGAAAGGAGGATATCTAGCAGCGATTTTAGACCAGGTTCTTGGGGAAGAAGGAATTGTTACAATAATTGAGCCTCATGATGAGATTCTTGAACATACAAGAAGGACTTTAGAAAACTATGAATCAAGAGGAATTATTCGTGTACTTTCAATAATTGATTTTGATTTCTACGAAGATTCAGGGAAGGAATTTGATAGAGTCCTGATTACAGGAGCAGTTAGAGAAATACCTGATTTTCTGAATTATAATTCGCAGGAGGGTTCATTCATATTAGGTCCATTTGGAGGAAATATTCAGCAAAGACTTCTGAAAAAAGAAAAACAACTAGGGGAATGGTTAGACACAGACTTGGGAGGAGTAGTTTTTTCACCTATGGATACAAGGATTTCTGAACGAAATCCATTAGACCCCATTGTTCTTGCAGAAGGACTCGAAGATTCGTTTTCATTAATCTCTGAAATAATAGAAATTGACGAGGAAACATTTCAAGGAATTGAACAATTAATTCAATCTCTGAGAGAGTTACCTAGAGATATCCCTGCTATCAGTGAAAACTCTTCAGATGAAGAGATTATGGAAAATCCCGTAATGGACTTAATGATGTCAGAAATGGAAAGATTGGCACCTATTTGGCCGATTATTGAACACTTTATGTCAATTGAATTGGTGGATATCTTCAACTCAGAAAATGAAAACTCATTCACTGGTGGAGGACACGAAGACCTAGTCCCATGAATAGGAGTATTCTTGCACTGATGGCTAGTGGGAGTTATGTGCTGAAAGCGACTATACGGCAGTTGAACAATAAAGATGTTCGATTGAGAAGAAGGGCTGTAAGGAAGTTGTTTGAGCTTGATGACCCAACTGCAATCGATGCTTTCATACCTCTACTGAAAGATTCTGATGAATGGTTCAGAGGCAAGGCACTAATGGCAATACAAAGATGGGCCTCGATGAAAGATCTGAATTTAGCAGAGAAACTTTCCAATTCAAAAAAACCCGAAGAGAGAATTTTGGCTTGTAGAATTGCACCTAAAGTTGGCAAATCAAGTGAGAGAATATTAAAAAAAATGCTGGATGATGAAGATAATTTAGTTAAACAAAATGCTTGGAAAAACATTCTAAATTTAAATGATGATTATATTGAGGAAGCGATAAAGAGTTCAGATGTGGGCATTAGAGTGTTAGCTGTTGATAAAATACAATTAATGTATAAGATTGATAATGATTTGATAAAAAAAATATTTGATGATGATTCAAGTAGAATAAGAAAAAAAGCAATTAATATACTAAAATCCAAACCTGAATTATATTCTTCTGGTGAATTTGATGATGTAATAATCAAAATTGCAGAGAATGATAATAATATTCAAATTGATGCATTAATAATGCTAATAGAATCAGGAGAGAGAAATGAATTATTTATCCAAAAGATACCTTTGTGGTTAGAAAATGAAAACTCTAAAATGATTAAGTTAGTTGTAGAATCAACAGAAAATAAAGATTGGGGAGAAATTGATTGGTTGATAAATACAATTATGAGTTCATCGAATGATAAATTAATTTCTAGAATGTTGAGAAGGAAAAAATCAATTGAAGCCGATAAATATCGGAAAGAAATTCTCCTTGATGATGATAGAAATGCGATTTTAAGGTCAAGAGTTATAGAAGATTTATTTGGAAAAGAGCAGGGAAAGGAAATAACAAAAATCATTCATGATTTGGAAAATAATCGAAATGAATCTATTTCTGAAACTGCTAAGATGTACAGGAAAAGTATCTCATAATTTATCTCTAAACTGCTGGAAGCATCAATCTTGAAAGTGGAACTGCAATTGGTGGAAGATGATCAGATAGGCGATGTCTGCTGGTTTTAGGAGAGAATAAATTCCCAGATAATGCTGCATCTATTACTTCTTGTTTGGTAACTGTGTCTCTACCACAATGAGGCCAGACATCTAATTCGATAGAGTCATCGTCGAGATAATCGATAAACACGCACGGCACACAACTTAATTCTAGCCTCAGTGCAACATGATATCTATGGTGTCCATCTAATATAGTCCCAGAAAGTCTATCTAATAACAAGGGCTTTGTATAAGCGTTCCATCTATGAGTCATTTTTTCTAGCTGATCTACCTTTTTTGGCAATATTTGTTCATGGGGTCTGAGAATCTCTAAAGGAACTAATTCGACCTTCATGAAAGTCCGAGAAGCACATTGTTGTTAGTTTTGATGCCGAAGATATGATGTTTAGTTACATTTACGGAGATACATGGTTGACACTAAGCTGTACCTCGCACCAGAGGATAATTTAGTATTAAATCAACTAAGAGAACATGGTGATGCTTGGATTGTAGGGGGGTGGATAAGAGATACATTAATGATGATTAAATCAAAGAATGATCTCGATATTGCTACAACACTTTTACCAAGAGAAGTAATGGAAATATTTCCTAGAACAATCCCTGTTGGGGAAGAATATGGAACTGTAATTGTAAGATTAGAAGGTGTTTCTGATAGAGAATGGGAAGTCACTACTCTACGTAAAGATGGAAGTTACGGGGACGGTAGGAGACCTGATAATGTCTCTTTTGGTACTAACATTATTGATGATTTAGCACGTCGAGATTTTACAATAAATGCTATGGCGATAAATAAAGAAGATGAACTAATAGATATGTTTGGAGGAGAAGAAGATCTACATCACAATATTGTTAGAGCAGTGGGGGATGCTAATGAAAGAATTGCAGAAGATGGATTAAGAATATTACGAGCCTTTAGATACTTAGATTTAGAAAAGGATAGTCTCAGAACACTGGATTCTGATCTAGAAAATGCAATTCAGAAAAATACCCATATGTTAGGAAAAGTATCAAAAGAGCGTATTACTGATGAAATTAGAAAGATTTTAAGAAGTAACAATCCATATGAAATATTCTATAAAATGCAAAAATTAGGTGTTTTAACAGAAATAATGAACGATTTAGACATTGATATTGAGAACTGTGGGAGGGCCGAGCCGATGGTTATATTAGCAAGATTCCTCAAAAATAATAATTACAATGGAGATGAATTATCTAAGATTCTAAAGGATAAATTAAAATTGACAAAAAAAGAAATAAGATGTATCTCCTTTCTGCATGAAAATAGAAAATTGAGATTTGATAATAGTATTGAGAGTATTAGAAGATTCAAAGTATTACTATCAGAAGAACAAAAGCGGACAATATTGCAATATCATAATGCAGACGATTTTGCTAAAAAATATAATTCATTAGAAGAAGGAATTAATATGAAACCAATCCTTGATGGAACTAAAATCTTTGAAATCACTGGAATTAAACCGAGTCCTAAACTTGGTTTACTTAAAGATTGGATATTTAGGATTCAGATTGAAAAAAATATTCAATTAGAAAAGGAGATGATAGACATACTTAATGGAATTAACTGGGATGACCCCGAATACCATTCATGGCCGAAACTATGTTGGCCTTGATTAAAGTTCATTGAGATACTCGATGTATTCGTTTTCATCTAAATATTGATCTGCATCATAATCAAATGGTTGCACTATTAGGCACCATCCATCCGCATATGCATCATCATTAACAAGATCTGGATTATCTTCTACATCTCCATTTAATGAAACGATTTTACAAGGGAATGGAGCATTGATAAGTAATTTTTCATATTCAGTTGTAATTGTAATTAATAAATCTTCGAGACCTAATTCATCACCACCAGTCATTGGAGTTGCGGCGTCGTCATCTTGTGAAACCTCACCTTCATCATCATCAGATTCTTCCATTTTAAACTCAGAATCATCTTCAGGTTTTGTTAAAATGACCCTAATAATGTCTCCATATTCTGCTCTAACGAATTCGCTCAGACCTATCTTTACCTGAGAGTCATCTTTCTTTTCATCTAATACTTGCAACCATAAATGTTCCAAAGTATACTTACGCCCTTGTGCCACACTAAATTCGACATAATCGCTGTCCGCCATACTAATTCTCGACCTGCGCCCAACTGACAACCGTTTTGAATTGTTCGATTCAAAGAAGTTGTTACATTTGCTGTTACGAGACATTAACAATACCTTTCTCTTCGGACAGTCTGGTGAGATAATGGAGTTCATGGAAACAGAAGAACAAAGTATGATTCGAGAGATGGTTCGTAGCTTTGCTGAAGAGGTATTGGCACCTACTTGTTTAGAGAGAGATAGGGCTGCAAAACCACCCTTAGATGAATGGCAAAAATTTTGTGAATATGGCTTGCAGGGCATCGCTATTCCAGAAAAATATGGAGGTAGTCCGGTTGATGATATATCCGAGTCAATAATTATTGAAGAGTTAGCAAGAGTCGACCCTTCATTTGCAGTAATGTATTGCGTCCATGTAGGGTTGTGTGCTAAAACAATAGAGATACATGGGGATGAAGATCAAAAACAAAAATATCTTACAAGACTTGCTGGAAATGAAATAGGAGCATATTCTCTTTCCGAGGCAGGCGCCGGGACTGATGCTGCGGCTATGGTTTGTAAAGCAAAAAAGTCAGATGATGGCAAATATTTCATTATCAATGGAGAAAAAATGTGGGTGACAAATGGGAAGAGTGCAGATATTTATGTGCTATTTGCTAAAGATGTAGATCATCCGGATTTTGGTGTTAAAAAACATGGTGGCACTACCGCATTTATCATCGATTCATCAATGGAAGGATTCAGTGTTGGGAAGAAAGAGGAGAAGTTAGGTATTAGGTCTTCAGATACATGTGTATTACTTCTTGAAAATTGTAAAGTTCCTGTTGAAAATGTCTTGAAAGGAATTGGTGAAGGTTTTCCTATTGCAATGAATGCACTTGATAATTCAAGAATAGGGATTGCAGCACAAGCATTGGGTATTGCTCAAGGAGCGTTTGAATCAGCATTGAATTATTCTCACGAAAGGCAGTCATTTGGTAAACCAATAGCGCATCATCAAAGTATTGGAAATTATCTTGCAGATATGGCAACACAAATTGAAGCCGCCAGAATGATGGTTTACAAAGCAGCATGGGCTAAACAAAGACATTACGAAGATGGCGGGAAAAGGCATACCAAAGAGGCGAGTATGGCTAAATTATTTGCAGGAGATACTGCGATGTGGGTATCGGAAAGAGCAGTACAAATACTTGGAGGATATGGGTATACAACTGATTTCCCGGTTGAAAGATTCTTCAGAGATGCCAAAATTACGCAAATATATGAAGGAACCCAAGAAGTTCAAAGGATTGTAATTAACAGGGCAATAAAACCCTAATTATTCTAACCAGGAATACTTCCTTTGACCTTCTAGAACGTCATCTCCCCCAACAGAAACTAAAGCGAATTCATTTTTGGGAGACAAAATAGATTTCTTTGCAGTACCTCGATGAAGAGATTCGTATATTTCTTTATCAATAGGGTGTCGTTTCTCAAGTCTTTCAAATAGATTGAACCTACTAGCAATTTGTGTCCATTCAGGTTGTATTACACCTTCGAAAACTTTCGCCTTTGCACCAGAACCATAACCGCACAATCCAATGTGCTCTCCAACCATTTTCTCGCCATCCAAATGATCTGATTCAATTGTCGACATTAAAGCTAGGAAAATTGAGCCAGTGTATTGATTTCCAACAAGACTCGAGGCCCTCTGTGCTTTCTCAATTCTAGCTTCAACGAAATCTTTGAACATGGAAGTTTTTGAGATTAAACGACGATATTGGTCGTTTGCTTTCTCAAATTCTTCATATCCTTCTACTGAATCTTCAAAGTTTTCTGGTAATGGCTCTTCGCCGATTTCTTCAATGATTTCGTCCCATAATGGGAGATGCCTTCTATCATGCCTGAAAACATCAGGGAACATTCTTTTCCCTTGGAATGCATATGGTAAATGAACGATTATTCTTTTCCACTGTTCTGTCAGAATATCGTCATCATCGGGATTATACCTTCCTGAACGGATAGCTTCAATTCTAAAATTGATGAATGCTTGTTTCACAGACTCAGAATAACAACGATTTGAAAATTGCCCATCAAAAACAGGGGTGTCTTTATGGATTTTCAACGTCTTAGATTCAAATAAAATATTATCTTTAAGAGACGAAAAAGGCAATACATCAAGAATTTTTTCTACTAATCCGGATTTCCTAGGTTTTTCACCTGCTTCTTCTGCTAAATCTAGGACATTCTCGACCACTGTTTTCATATCAACCTCTCTTCTAGGTTTGAAAAAATCATGTACAGGCATTGTTGAAACACCCCAGTTATCTGGAATTACAATTAATCTAGGATTATGACGAATTAGAATCGCCCCTCCACCCGCGCCTTGTGTATATTCACCAGATGATTCAAGATCATACTTGGCATTATCTGCAAAAACAACAATTCCAATTCTATCTTGAGATTCTCCACCTCTAGCAACCCAATCTAGCGTATTGTGCATGGCATCAACTGCTCCAATACAAGCAAAAGTCAAATCTACTACATCACAATGTCTGAAACAATCTTGTCCATATTGTTTTTGATATCTTTGCTCTAACATGTCCATAATGTAAGTAGCAGTAGGTTTGGCACCATCTAGAGCTGATTCTGTACCAAGATAAATTCTTCCAATATTATTTGGGTCAAGATTGTTCCTGTCTATCAATCGTGCACAGGCATTTGCGCCCATAGTGGCTGTATCTTCATGCACATCCGGAATAGCCATTGCTTTAAGCCCAAGTCCGCGATTTAATTTACCGAAATCCGCACCCCGGAATTCTGCAAAATCTTCCATATCAAAGTACAGTTTAGGAAAATGTATGGCTATATCGTCAATTCCTACCTCTGTCATAGCAATCCTTCCAAGTTTGGCGCAAAGCAATAGGGTTATGATATCTACTGTAGAATTAGGTTTAACCTACCGATTATTAAAACACATCACTGAGAGCCAGTGATTTTATTCATATTATCTAATAATTCAGTATTATCTGAAAAATGCTCAGAAATGGGTTTCAATACATCTGCTAATCCTCTGGCTACTGCCATTTTGGCATCGAAAGGATGTACCTCACCCTTATTTATTGCTGAAATAAGGTCTTCAATATTATCCCATGAAGAAGGTGAACCGAATTCTGGTTTGGGCTCAATATTTAATTTACCAATTCGTGGGAGAAGAACATAACGAATTATTTCATAAACAGCAGAATTTTCATTACCTATTTCAAGGAATGCTTTACGTAATTTTTTCTCTAATTTTTTTGGATTGTCATGTAGTAAAATGGCATTATTAGGATCTGACTTAGACATTTTATGATCATATGAATCCATTCGACCACTGGCTCCTTTGAGACCTGACAACATAGGAGTGTGAATACAAGTTGCTTTAGTCCATTTATTCCTATCTGCAACCTCTCTCATATACATGTGAGCCTTTCTCTGATCCATTCCACCAAGCGCTATATCTATTTCTAATTCGAAAATGTCAGCCGATTGTAAAGCAGGATAGAAAAATGCAGATAAATCATGATCAGATGAATCTTCATCTCTACCCATTATGCTAAATGTTCTCCTAACTCTGGATAAACTCATATTTTTTGAACATCGTAATACTCTTTCCCAGTACTTTCCAGAATCCATCATTTCAGAGGCACGTATGAATCTCAATTGGCCAGGGCCGTCCCCTTCATCAGGAAAATCAAGTAGAACTCTGAAAACTTCAGACATATAATCAGCGGCAAGAGAAATTTTCTCCATATCTCTTGAAAACTTATCATTTACCCATGCATGCCAGTCTGCTAATAAAACAGTAACATTGACTTTTTCAGAAAGTAAATTATCGATAGTTTCGGCTAAGACCATCCAACCAAGATGGGCTTTTCCACTAGGCTCTAAACCAATATACGCATTCAATTGGTTACTTCCAGAATGGCTATTACCACCCGAAATTACATTTGCAACATGCCCTATGCCAACTATCTCTTCACAACCATCAAACATTCTATTGATTTTCGAACGCCCTTCATCATCAAGATTTGACAAAGGATCAGTGTTCATTTAATCACCAAATCATTTGAATAACTTGTTTAGTTTTTCACCACGGCCTGCTGCTTTTGTATTTTCGCCTTCTTCTAAAGCGCTTTCAATTTCAGCAATTAATGCCTCTGCTTGAGATTTCTTCTCTTCTGTAACATTTGAAGACATTTTCATGAAATGACGCGCAGAACTAACTGCAGATTTAGCCTTGGATGATTTCTTGGCCCATTCTTTTGCTTTATCACCGCGTTGCTTTGAGTTATACCCTGTAGCTTCATCGAGGAATTGAGTCCATCTTTTACGACTGTCCTGCGCAATTTTCATTGCTTCGGGGTCATCGAAATTCGGAGGACTGTTCTTTACGTCTATTACTAAAGCCCCGCTATCTGAAAAGCTTCCCTTAATCGAAGTCATGATATCATGAGAACCGATAAAAGAACCATCATCATTAGCCTCCACATTCTCAAAATATTTACCAGCTAGTGCTGCTAAACCACCATCTGCATTAATTTGTTTCATCAATCCTCGCTTAACGTCGAATCTCTCCATAAGCCTAGCGCGGAGTAATTGCTTATTCAATACTACGAGAGAAAGATAAGCGTAGATAACAAATAAACAGGGCTAAACCTGTATCCGTTTTCGGATAGCCATGACTGCGTTAAGAGCGATAGTTATTGGTCTGATGACTACTTTGGTATTCGCGTCACCAATTATTAGTGCGGAATCTGCGGTAGAACTTGACTCGATTATTCATCTAAGTGAAAGTGATTTATCGATAAAAGGAATAGCAGAAAATCCTGAGGGAAATAAGATATTAATTTTTGGAGAAGGAGGATATGCTAATATTATTTCATCAAAAAATCCTGATTCAGAAGTATTACTTGCCGCGAGTGATAACCAAACTATGAGAGATGCTGATTGGCATCCGGGAGGGGGGACGGCCCTGTTAGTTGGAGATGAAGGAATGATTCTGCGGTATGCAGCGGATGATTTCTCATTAACACAGGCTGGAGAGAAAATGAATTTCGGACAAACAGATCTAAATTCTGTAGCATGGAATACTGCAGGTTCGTGGGCATATGTTGGAGGAGATGATGGCTGGCTATGGAGAGTTCGTGCTGAAGGAGATGGAGGATTGGAAACGCATCTGATTGAGGGTAGAGGTGAGGGCGATGTCACCGATATTGATTGTCATGACGATGTTATGCTATGTGTTATTTCATCTGTTACTGATGGTATTGGAATTATTGATAGAAATCATATCTTAACTTGGATTGGAGGTAGCTTCTACCCTTGGAATAGTGTAATTTGTCCATCAAACTATTACTTATCTTGTGTATCAGTATCTAGTAGTCAAGAAATAGGGGTAATTCAATTACATTCTACAATAGCTGTAGAAAGTGAATTGTCAGTTAGCACTGTGAAAGGTATTGAAGGACAATTTACTCATCTAAGTCATCAAGATGATGCAAGAGCATTAATTGTTGTAGCACCATTTGCATTACTTGAGCATGATGTTAGTAAGAATGCTACCTATCCGTGGCTAGAAAATAAAGATGCTCAAGAATTTAATATCGAAATATCTGGTGAAAGAATTATTGGAACATGGAGTATCGGTGAAAATAGTGGATGGCTAATTACAAGTCGAGGTACCGTAATAGAATTTCACTCTACAGAGGAAGGGAGTGAAATTGGTATGATTCTTGGAGGATTTATAGGTTTCTTAATTCCTTTAACTATTGGAATGTTGATACTAACTTTAGTCTATACCGCATCTCCCAAACTCCAGTACTGGATGACAATGAAGTTTGGAAATAAACAAGAAAAAAGAGATGCAAAAAGGAAAGGAAGGAGTAAAAGATAGGACTAGATTTTGACTGTGCTAATCAGGAACATTCATGAGGTCTCTATTGTCGCCCGCAAATGAGAATTATGGTGTATGAGGCTCTAGACTTCTACGATGTTGACTCGTTATTGACTGAAGAAGAAAGAATGGTTCGAGACATGGTGCGCGATTGGGTGGATGAAGAGGTTATTCCAAACATCGAAATTGCGTGTAGAGATGGAGTATTTCCAGATGAATGGAGAGTCGCTTTAGGAGAAATGGGGGTACTAGGTGCGCCGCTCAAAGGTTACGACTGCCCCGGACTTTCATACACTGCTTATGGAGTGATTTGCAGAGAGTTAGAAAGAGGTGATAGTGGTCTCAGATCTTTTGCTAGTGTTCAAGGATCTCTTGCAATGTATCCAATTTGGGATTTCGGAAGTGAAGAGCAAAAGAATTACTACTTGCCAAAAATGGCTAGCGGCGAATGGATCGGATGTTTTGGTCTAACTGAACCCGACTATGGATCTAACCCCGGAGATATGATTACAAAGGCAGAAGACATGGGTGATCATTATCTTCTAAATGGTGCGAAAATGTGGATCACTAATGGTTCAATTGCTGAACTTGCGGTTGTTTGGGCAAAATTGGATGGAGTTATTCGAGGATTTATTGTTGAAAAGAATGACCCAGGATTTTCTGCTCCAGAGATGAAAGGTAAACATTCTCTGAAAGCGAGTGTAACAAGCGAATTAGTATTCCAAGATTGTAAAATTCCTAAAGATAGGATGCTTCCCGGTGTCAAAGGGTTAAGAGGGCCATTTTCTTGCTTAAATAATGCTAGATTCGGGATTTCTTGGGGTGCATTAGGTTCAGCACAGGCATGTTTTGACTCTGCTAAAGATTATGCAATGAGTAGAATACAATTTAATCATCCAATTGCATCATACCAATTAGTACAAAATAAATTATCTTGGATGCTTAGGGAAATCACAAAAGGGCAATTATTAGCATATCACTTAGGACAGAAAAAAGATGCTGGGACTTGGATTCCTGAACATATTTCATTAGCAAAAATGAATAATGTAGATATCGCTCTCGAAATAGCAAGAGTTGCAAGAGATATTCATGGCGCTAATGGGATACTCGACGAGTACCCAATTATGAGACATATGGCTAATTTAGAATCTGTAAAAACTTATGAAGGAACTCATGATATTCACAACCTAATTATTGGAAGACATATTACTGGAATACAAGCATTCACTAGAGAAGCGTAAAAATTAGATTAGAAATAAAATGAGGGGATAAAATGAATATTGCTGTACTACTAAAACAAGTGCCAGATACAACTGCTAAAATTACAATCTCAGATGAGAAAGTTGATGAAAGTTCAGTCAGTAAATGGTCAATGAGCCCATATGATGAGTATGCTTTGGAGTCAGGACTTAAATTAAAGGAAACTAGTGGTGGAAATCTAATTGCAATTACTTGTGGTCCAGAGAGAACAAAAAAGATGCTTACTGATGCTGCTGCTGTAGGTGCAGACACTCTTGTTCATATTCCAAATGATGGCGTTACTGATAGCACTCATGTTCAAAAATTACTTGCTGCTGCTGTCAAAAGATTTGACTCCCATGTTGTGCTCTGCGGAAAACAAGCAGCAGATACTAATGGGGGATCAACAGGGCCCGGAGTTGCTGAACTAATCAATGCAGCATGCGTGACTTTGGTCTCAGAAGTAAATTTTTCGGAAGGTAAATTTACTACAATCAGACCTAGTAATTCAGGTATCGAAAAAGTTGTCGTTGATGGCCTCAGTGTTTTCGCATTTGATAAGGGTTCAACAGAACTTAGGAGACCTAATGTTAGAGGAATTATGATGGCTAAAAAGAAGCCTATTGAGTCAATTATCTCTAGCGATCTAGGAGTTAATTTAGAGGCTTCAAATGTAAAAATGAACTCTCAGAATCCCCCTCCCGAGAAACCAGCTGGACAAAAATTTGAGGGTGCAGAGTATGTTAACGAAGTAGTATCGAAATTAAGGAATGAGGCAAACGTAATTTGAGGTGAAAAAATGAATTTTACAATTATAGCAGAAACAAATGGTGATTCACTTCACCCAACTACATACCAACTAATTGGAGCCGCAGCCAGTATGGGTTCTAATTCAACAGTAATTTGTCCGAATGGAGTAGGCGCTACCGAGGCTGCAAAAATAAACGGTGTTGAGAAAGTAATTTCAGCGAATGGAGATTGTTTCAATATTTTCGATGGAGGAGCATGGGCCTCGGCAATTTCATCTATGTGTGGAGAAATGATTTTAATTTCAGCATCTCCAAATGGAAGAGAGATAGGTTCTAGAATTGCTGCTAAAAAAGATATACCGATAATCCAAGATGTCGTTTCTATGACTGAAGGAATCACCGTGAGCAGACCAATTTACTCCGGTAAAGCCATGGAATCATTGACTATTTCTGGAAGCGCTGTAATTACATTAAGGCCTAATGCATTTGAAGCAGCATTGGCAGAAAATAATGCCCCCATCAATGTCGTTGATCAATCAGCAGATGTAAGAATTGCAATTCAAGAAGCTATTAACAAGGCGAGTGAGAGATTAGATGTTACTGAGGCAGATATTATTATTTCAGGTGGTCGAGGAATGGGGACAATTGAAAACTTCTCACATTTAGAAGAAATTGCAGATACGGTCGGTGCAGCAGTGGGAGCCAGTAGAGCAGTGGTTGATGAATGGGGAATGCCTCATAGAATGCAGGTGGGACAAACAGGAAAGACTGTGACCCCATCTCTATACATCGCAGTGGGAATCTCTGGAGCCATACAACACTTAGCAGGTATGAGGTCTAGTAAATACATATTGGCCATAAATAAAGATCCAGACGCACCTATTTTTGGTGTCGCAGATTATGGCATTGTCGCTGCATGGGAAGATGCAATACCTGCACTAAAATCAGCACTTTCAGACCTACAGTCTTAATTCGTTGCAATGCGTTGAAATTAAGATGCCTTTTCGAAAGGTCATGGACTCTAATGTATTCGAAGATAAGAAAGTCCGATTAGTGGTTGCTTCAGCTCTAATTCTTGGAATATTAATTGGATTAAGTCTTGCAGATATTGTTTTTGATGACTATCAAACTGGGCTGGGGGATAGAGATGGAGATAATGTCCCAGATATTTCAGATTTAGAACCTGATGGAGATGCAGGAATCAGATTTACACTCGTAGAAATTATACATCAAGAAATATCATCAGATACTAATGTAACACTAGTGTTAGGTTACAATGATAATGGAGATAGTGAAGGAATGTTAAACGGACAGGTTTGTATCCTCAATCTAACTATATTAGAGAATACTTCTGTAACTAGGCCATCCCATAATTGCGTTTTCCAAGTAGCTGATTATGCACTAAGATCCGTATCATTCGAATATAGAATGTTTGAAGAGAAAATAGTTAACCATGAAACTATACGGGAAAATTGGGATATATTTGCTGGAAATGATAATGAAAATCCATGGGGGACTAATACAACAGTGGACCCAGGATTCTTATCTGTGGGTAGTACAATACTGTTAGATGGAATGTCGGATAGTGATGATTGGGAAAACAATGCAAGAGTAATTTGGTATACAAATAGTGTCGAAATCTTTGCAGATTAAAGTACTTGAACTGTTAAAGTTGCCTTGGATGATGCACCTCTATCGTCGACTATTGTAAGGTAAAATACATGGACGCCCCTTGATAATTTGACTTTTACTTGAGAATTATTTGAGATGACTTTGTCTGAATCATTTTCCCATGACCAAGTATTAATTATACCATCAGGATCGTAGGATTTACTTCCATCGAGTAAGACCATTGCTGTACCATCAGAATCAGATTTAACGGTCAAATCTTCACCTACATCGACAATTGGTGGTAGATTTAGTGCTCTAGCAGATTGTGATAAATCTTCTAAAATATCGACTTCTACCTCAGGAGGGGACAAATCTACTTCTAATTCTTCATCCAATGCTTCAAAGATTTCAGAGGAATCTGGAGGTGACAAAGGTTTCATCGAGGAGGCTTGTTCCTCTTCAATAGACAAAGCACCAGAAAATTCAGAATCAAGATTAAAATTTTCTTCTTCAAAATTATATTCATTAGAAATTATTGCAGAATCAGGATTTATGATGAATATTGGGGTATGATTATGTTGTTTTTTATCGTCGCCTAAAATAGCAACTCTAGATTCCCCTATGTGAGATATTTGTTCAACTATTCCAATGTGTTCAAGACTCCAAATTACTTTTCCATTAGCATTTACTCTTGCGATGTCGAACCATGACGCTACTAGTATATCCTCCTTCCAAGGAAATATTTGCTTTATCGAATAATCAAAGTTAGATAATTGATTATATGCCTTAGAATTAATTTCTAATTCTAATAATTCACCATTAAAACATCCCAAAAGTACTCCTTTAGGTGTAGAAGTAATACAATTGACTAGACTATCTACCTCACAACTATGAATTTGTCCTTTTCGAATACTCCAACACTCAATTCGATTTTCAGGCCTATCGTCAATAGCCATTCCAAGTGAATTACGAGAGACTACAAGGACATCAGCTGAACGGAATATCATAGATGAAATTGTTTCGATATCATCAGATGCTGCTTCAGAACTTCTAATTTGGTCACCAGAACTGTTTATGATCATAAAATTACCATTTTCAAGTGCGATAGCAGAAAAATCTCCTTCTTGATTACTACATATGTGTGTCATCTGACCAAGTTCTTTTTCCCATAATAATTCTCCATTAGAATCGAATCTGAACAAAAACCCTGAACTATCTGCAACTAAGAAATCAGTTCCACACAGACAAATAATTTCACACCCAGAATTTAACTCATGGGTCCAAATTATTTCTTCAGAATAGCCGCAGATTCCTGAAATACTAGATCCTACGATTAAGTTGTCATTTATCTCCAATAAACCAATTATTTTGCCATCTAATTCAAATGATTTTTTAATTAATCCATCAGATGAAATTATACTTACAATACCATCCCGATTTCCAACAGCTAGATTTCCATCGGACATTTCACATACAGCGGTCGGAATACCGCCCACATCAACAGAATTGAGAACCTCAATAGTTGAATCCACGAATATACTAATTGCCATTGACCTATCATTTTAACTGGCGAATGTATCAAGCAGGAGCTGATTTTTTCGCTTTGTCATTTCTTGATTGTTCAATCTTATTCAAGTAATCTTCAGTGATTCCACCAGTCACATACACTCCATCGAAACAAGAACAATCGAATGTTGCGATATTATTACCACCTGCTCCTAAACAGGCCTCTACCAAGTCATCAAGATCTTGATATATCATCCAATCCGCACCTATGGCATTGCAAATCTCTGAATTTGTTCTATCATGAGCAACATACTCATTCTTTGCTGGCATATCAATTCCGTACACATTAGGATGTATAATTGGAGGTGCAGCCGATGCGAAAAATACTTTTTTTGCCCCCGCATCCCTAGCCATTTCTACTATTCTCTTTGAGGTGTTTCCTCTAACAATACTGTCATCAACAATCAAAACTGTTTTACCTGAAAATTCACTTGGTATAGTGTTAAGTTTTTTACGTACTGAATCTTTCCTAACTGATTGCCCAGGCATGATAAAAGTACGACCAATGTATCTGTTTTTGACAAAACCTTCGCGGTATGGAACTCCTAATTCTCTAGCTAATTCTAAAGCAGCTATACATCCACTGTCAGGAACTGGAATCACAGCATCAATACCATGGTTAGGGTTTTTTTCTTTGATTCGGCGAGCTAAGGAAGCCCCCATTCTTAGGCGAGCGGAATGTACAGATATCCCATCAATAATTGAATCAGGGCGTGCAAAATAAACATGTTCGAATATACACGGACGATGTTGTGGCTCAGGATGGCATTGCCGCGAATAGAAGGAACCATCACACCTTACAACTATTGCTTCACCCGGCATTACATCTCTCTCTAATTCGAAACCCAAAGCCATCAAAGCCGCGCTTTCAGATGAGAACGCCCTTTCCTGGAATCCATTTACATCCCTTACGCCCATACAAAGTGGCCTGATGCCATTGGGGTCTCTGAATGCAATTACACCCCAACCAGTTATGGAAGAAACAACGCTGTAACTGCCCTCAGCCCTCATATGTGTTCTCTCAATAGCCCTGAAAACATCATCTTGATCTAAAGCATCCATACCTCCTGGACGTCCATTGAGAGATCTTTGTATTTCTGCTGCCAATAAGTTCAGCAATGCTTCTGAGTCTGAACTAGTGTTTATTCTCCTGTGGTCATACTCAAGTAAACTAGCAAGTATCTCCTCAGTATTGTTTAGATTGCCATTATGAGCTAAACTAACGCCAAAAGGGGTATTGGTGTAGAATGGCTGAGCTTCTGCTACAGATGAGCTACCTGCAGTTGGATACCTAACGTGACCAATTCCGGCTGAGCCCTTCAAAGATTTCATATGCCTCTGTTTGAATATATCTCTAACATATCCATTTGCTCTTCTATGATATAAATTCTCATTGTCGAAAGTAACAATACCTGCAGCATCTTGTCCACGATGTTGGAGAACTAATAACCCATCATAAATATCCGAAGCAACAGAATATTCAGGGCTACCAACAATTCCAATAATTCCGCACATAAGAACAAGCCTCGCTAAGTTGTAAGGGTCTTAGCACTTTGCTATTTAGAACTTGATTTATTTGCTACCCATGGAGCGATTTCTTTTGCTCCATTGATACTTACGCATGCGAGAAGTTGCACCATATCCACAAGACGAACATATGCCTTTCTGTTTATGGTAAGAATGACGACCACATCGACGACAACGAATGTGAGTCGACTTTTGTCGCTTTCCCATACTTGGAGTACCTTTGGACATGATAACACCTATTTGATAGCGCGGCGACTTACCGACTTGTTATGAGAGTTACCCTTGAGGGGATTAGTCAACATAGGTCTTATTTCTATTCAGAAGAGTCCAGTAAATCATCAAATGGACGTTTTCTAAATGAGGCTCTGAATAAGAAATAAATCGTTAAAATGTATAAAAAAGGTACTATTACAAGGATTCCCAGTAGGCCTTCGACTAAGGAAAAACGAATAGCATCAGCAATGGTTTCTAAATCGTCATTCAATGAGTTCACAGTAAATGCAGAAATTAAAATCAAAATACTTTGTACTACTATTGGAATAGTAGGCTTACTGTAAGGATGGATAGAGGATAGTTGGAAAATAATGAGAGAAAAGTTTGCTAACATAAAGCCCCCCAGAGTGTAATAAAAGATATCCAATACTAGTGAGTTCATTTATCATCAACCCCAATATTGATAGAAATTATTCTAGTTACAAAATCCTTTTCTTCATCAGTTAATTCGGGTGCAGGATTTTCTAGAGGGATGTTATTTTCAACAAATCTTACTAGTAAGATAAATAAGAATAATGATACTATTGCACCTAATACAGAAAATATAGTCATGAGTAAGAAATTTTCTGGCAACTCATAGTGTTTAAGGTATAGATAAAATGATAATGAAATGAGAATCCATCCAATAGTCAACTCAGGATACCGTACTCTCCAGTATATTGGAGAACCTCTGAGTACTAGATAAAAACCTAATGAACAAACAAAAAACCATGGTGCGAAACTATGTAAGAAATTTAGTAAATCTGCCTCTGGATTTTCAATAGGATAATTGTTCAAAACAAAGAGTAAAGTTCCGATCAGAATAATTGGAAGAGAAAATTGACTTCTTGAAAATGATGGCCCCATTCTACCAAAAGAAAAACCTACCACTAACAGGAAAAAGGCTAACCAAAACAACATGGAGCCCAGAATCATACTAATCCCTAGTAGTTCATACTTCATCTATGTTTTTTAGCGAAAATCACTAATTCATAGTTTTCGTAGTCAAAGATTGCGCGACAGAGTTCATATACGGGTCGTCAGTCGCCCGTCTCGTCGTAAGACGCTAAGGTGCTAAAGATGGTCAAGATGCCGCGTAAAGTAATGCGTTACAGTCCTTCTGCTGGTAAGCACACAGAACACACTGTAGAGCGAGTCAAGAAAAGGCGAGCTAGTGAGCTGAAATGGGGTCAGAGAAGATTCCGTAAAGTTACTTCTGGATACAGAGGTTTCCCGAGACCTAAACCGTCTGGTGAGAAACCAACAAAGCGTGTAAATCTAGTGTTTAGATGCACTGAAACTGGTAAGGGACATTCTCCTGCTGGAAAGCGTGCGAAGAAATTCGAACTAATTGATAAATAATTGAGGGTTAATAATGAGTGGAAGATTCCTACGTGTAAGTTGCACAGATTGTGGACATGAAACCATTCTATTCGACAGGGCGTCATCCTCAATTTCCTGTTCAATTTGCGGAGCTACATTAGCAATTTCTGCAGGTGGAAAGGCTGATCTTGTTGGAAGCACAGTTGTAGACGTCCTCGAATGAAGGGGACAATAACATGAGTGATTCTGAAGAAATATGGCCCGAAGAAGGTGAACTCCTAGTTTGTACTGTAAAGGGAGTTAAAGAAAATGGAGCATATCTAAATCTTGGTGGATATGGTGACAAAGAAGGTTTTGTTTTCATAGGAGAAGTGGCCTCGGGATGGGTAAAGAATATCAGAGCACATTTGAGAGAAGGGCAACGAGTTGTTGCTAAAGTAGTCACAATCAAGAGAGATAGAGAGAGGGTTGATCTATCAATCAAAGCTGTATCTGCTGAAAGAAGGAAAGATACACTACAAAAATGGAAAAATCAGCAAAGAGCCAGTCAGATAATGCGCGTTGCAGCGCAAAGAGTAAATTGGGATGAAGAGAAGACTGAAGCAATTTCTGAAGAAATGATTGAAAAATTTGGCTCATTATATGGAGCATTAGAAGAATGTGCAATTTCAGAAACAGCGTTATCAGATTCGGGTTTTAACGGAAAATGGATGCAGGTAGTAACTGAATTAGCAGTTGAAAATATAGTTCCCCCATTTGTAGAGATTAGAGGTATTTTTGATATTGAAGTTTGGGGTTCAGAAGGTGTTGGTGCAATTAGAGAGGCTTTGTCTGCAGCAGAATTAGTTGTTGAAAATGAAGAAGAAGTTACTCTAACTTGCCATTATGATGGGGCGCCACATTACAGAGTTGATATCAGGGCACCTGATTATTCTTTAGCGGAATCTTCATGGGAAGCAGCAAAGAAAGCAGCAACAGAAAAAATCAATTCCGTAGAAGGCTCAATCTCCATAGAAAGGCTATGATGAAGATTTTTCAAGGCATTAATTCATACACCCTCAAACATCACGTCAATATGAGGAGTTACCATGGTACGTACAAAATTACAACGATGTAATGATTGTGGAGAATATGGTCTAGGAGAAATTTGCAAAACATGTAATGGTAAAATGGAAGCAGTGGCGCCCTTGAAATATTCTCCTGAAGACCCACAAGGTGCTAGAAGAAGACAAAGAGTTGATGCAGGCAGTGATAAATGGGTAGAATCTCTACCTACTCCTCGGAAAGTGATTGAGGGAGAGGAAGAATGAAAACAAAAATTCATTGGATTGTTGGAAGCGGTTTACCTGAACATTCAGCAATATTAGAAGCAGTACCAGGTGTTGGTAATGTTGGTAAAATTGTAGTAGATGCATTAGTAGAAAAACATCCTTCTAGAACAATTGGGTGGATTCTACATCCGGATTTCCCCCCTCATGCTACATTATCAAATAATGGACTGTTAGCACCTCCAAGACTAGAAATTAATTCAGTACTTCTTCCGGATGGTAAAACTGTAATTACAATTGGAGGAGATCTACAACCTATGACAGCGAATGGCCAATATGAGGTAGCAGAAAGTATTCTCGAATTAGCAAAGAAAAATAACACTCCACAAATTCTAGTTTTAGCAGGCTTAGCAGCAGGTGCTGAAGATAGAAATATACACGTAATTTGTGCTGATTCAGGAGTTAAAAAATCATTACAAGATA
Organism: Euryarchaeota archaeon UBA89; assembly: GCA_002495525.1. Classification (GTDB taxonomy): domain Archaea; phylum Thermoplasmatota; class Poseidoniia; order Poseidoniales; family Thalassarchaeaceae; genus MGIIb-O2. Next base: position 30,961 of record DAFS01000019.1, read on the forward strand.
TAGACATTAATGTTACTGACGAGCAGCCTAAATCTGGCATGATTGGCATTGCAGGCTTACTAATTTCACTATCACCATTACATGATGTACCCACAATTGGCCTAGTGGCAGAAACGATAGGGGCTAGTGCTGATACTCTTGCTGCAGACAGATTATCTTCTTGGATTGAGGAAGGATTAGAATTACCTCTTGACCTAGACCTAGATTCAACGGAAAAAACTGCTAAAAAGCTATTAGCGACTATGGAAGTTTCCGGGAATATTGATGAAATATTAAATGGGAACGAAAAACAAAATGATTCAAATTTTTATGCTTAGGTGATTTCATGAAAATACTTCTTGGAAGCGGGGGGATTAGAACAAAAGAACGTAGAAATCTTTTCTTTCGTTTGATGAAGGAAAACTTTCAAGGCTGTAAGAAAGTGATATTCATACCTTATGCCAGTGGAGATTATGTCGAGTATACAAATTCTGTAAAGGAAATGTTTAGCCATCTAGAATTTGAAATTATTGGTATACATGAGCTTGACGATCCATTAGTAGAATTAGAAAAGATGGAAGGAATTTATGTTGGTGGTGGCAATACATTCTCATTGGTTAGAAAATTACATGAAAAAGAAATAATTGAAATCATCAAGAGGAAAGTTCTCAATGAGGGGGTTCCATATGCAGGTGTCAGTGCAGGAGCAAATGTTGCTTGTCCAACAATGCAAACTACGAATGATATGCCTATTGATTTAGTTCCTTCATTTGAAACATTTGGCATTGTACCGTTTCAAATCAATCCCCATTATCACCCAGGAGGAATCTGGTGGAAAGAGAATGATGAACTAAGAGAGCATTTCGGTGAGACTAGGAAAAGAAGAATCGAAGAATTTCATAATTTCAATGATACACCTGTAATCGGATTGTACGAAGGTTCTTTTCTAATTTGTAATGAAAATGGAATAGAACTACAAGGAAATAAAGCCGCTATAATTGTAAAGGAAACAGAAATAAAAACTATTTCTCCACATAAAAAAATGAATTATGACTTATCCACCAGATGAGACTACGATTAATTCTATCTTTATATCTTCACTAATTGTTGATGAGTGAGGAACAATTGTATCATTATAGACTGCAAGAACTGTTGAAGAGGGAATATCTAATTCATTTAATATTGTAGAAATTGTTGTTGATACTTCAGACTCAAAAATTAAACTTTCATTTTCATATACAACCTCTACACGCATGTTACTTCGAAAC
>DAFS01000017.1 GCA_002495525.1 Euryarchaeota archaeon UBA89
CGAATTATAGTAAATTATTCCAATGATGCTAGTAATAATGGCAATACGATAGTTGCATCAGACTCAATTACAAATTGAGGTGTATCAGTATCTATCTTTTCCCAACTAATTTTCTCGTTGGGCGGGGCACCAGAATAACCTCCATAGGAAGCATTCGACTCAGAAATTTGAGCGAACCAAGACCAAAGATCAACATCAAGACCAACATCTTGCCTTAGCATAGGTACCACACATATTGCAAAATCTCCTGCAATCCCTCCTCCAACTTGTAGTAGACCTGTTGGCGAATTATCCTCCCTATACCAGTCTGCTAACGATTGCATTGCATGTAACCCTCCTAATACTATGTCAGGTGATGGAATTGTACAATCAATAACTCTCGCTGTGAGTATATTTCCTAATGTCGAATCTTCCCAACCTGGAACAAATATAGGTAGATTAGCATCTGCTGCTGCTAGTAACCAAGAGTCTTTTGGATTAGCATCATATTCGAGATTCCCATGTAACAATAAATCGTATAGGTACTCATGAGGAAATCTTCTATCCCCGGCTGCTGAAGCATCCTTCCAAAGCTCCAATAAAGGCTTCTCAATATGTCTAATCGCCTCTTCTTCTGGGATTGCAACATCTGTGACTCGATTCAACCCTCTTTTTTGTAATTCTTTATCATCTTCAGCGGTCCAGTTTCTCCAATCTTTTATTTTTTCATATGAAGATTTTGCAACTAAATTGAATAAATCCTCTTCGAGATTTGCACCTGTACAACAGATTGCATGTATTTTCTGAGAACGTATTGCAGGGGCCAAAGATCTCCCTATTTCAGCAGTTGACATAGCTCCTGCTAATGTAATCAACATTCTTCCATCCTTTTCTAGAAACTCCTGTAAGGATCTGCTACATTCAGCGAGCGCACCAGCATTGAAATGTTTGTAATGATATTCAATGAATTTATTAACATCCATATACATCACTTTACTGCCTAAATCTTAGCATTTCATCCTTACTAACAACTTTGATATTTTCAAATGATTCTACAAGTTTTTTGTGAATAATATCAATAATAATATTTGGATCAGATTCACCACAAGTAAAAGCATCAATTGCTAGTATGCCCTTATCATAATAGCAATGTGCACTAACATGACTTTCATCTAATAAGACAATGGCTGCAAACCCGGTAGGACTCAAGGTGCCATCAAACTCTTCAACATGAGCGTGAACTTCTCTTACTCTTGCAGATTTAACGGCATACTGCATTAAATTTAACATCCAGGTGCCATGCCTCCCCTGATCAACAAAATCACAATTTGAATAATCTACACAAACTTGTTTTCCATGTGAGATGGTCATGCTTATTCTCCCTGTATTTTCCTGAAACTTGCAACATACGCCGGCCGCTTACTGTAGTATGTGCAACACTTCCCTTTTGAAATGTCGGACATTGCCTTGTTAATATCAATTTTCAATTTAAATTAACCATTTTTTCAAACGCTTTAAACCCTCAAAAATAACTTCTTCATCCGCAGCATAAGAAATTCTTACAAAACCTTCTCCACCAGTAATTAGAGATGCTGGAATTAATTGAACACCCGCTTTTAGAGCTCCATCAGCGAATTCAATATCTGTCATTCCAGTCCCAGTAATATCTACAAATGCATAAAATGCACCTTCTAAATCACCTATTCTTAAACCAGGGATTTCAGATAAGCCTTGCTTTATTATATCTCTTCTTTTCAAATATTCAGCATTAAATTCTTCTACATAACTATCACAAGAAAGCGCAACTCTTGCTGCTTCCATCATGAATGTAGGTACATGAGATGCCGAGTTCGCTTGTGATTTGATGGCTGCTTTCATGGCGTTTTCGGGTCCCGTAAGAAACCCTAATCTCATTCCAGTCATTGCCCAAGATTTAGACCAACCATTGATTACTAATGTCCTTTCCTTTCCTCCCGGACAAGTTGCCGGAGAAACATGAGGATAATTGGTCCAGTTTAGTCTAGCATATATTTCATCAGAAACGATCCACAAATCATATTCTACAGCAATTTTCACAATCTCAGTAATCTCTTCAGGGGTGAATACTGCTCCTGTAGGATTATTCGGCGAATTCAATAAAATCATGGTAGTTTTATCATTAACAGCAGATCTAATAGCATCGATATCAGGATGGAAGTTATCTTTTCTTACAGGTACATGTACAGGAACTGCACCAATAAATTCTAACATCGGCTCATATGAAGCCCAAGACGGTGCTAAAAGTATCGCCTCATCTCCTGGCATTGTAGTAATCATGAATGAATATAGTAAGGCCTGTTTAGCACCGGGAGTAATCACAACGTTTTCTGCCTCAGTTTCTATTCCATGTTTTTCAAAAAGATAATCTGTAACTGATTGACATAATTCCATTGAACCAGCACCTCTAGTATACTTTGTATTTCCATTATTCAATTCTTTAACTGCAGCATCAATTATTTCAGATGGAGTACTGAATCCGGGTTCTCCAACTGTCCATCTTACAACTTCTGGACCGGGTGGCTGTAGATAGGGCGCAAAACCCACTCCTAACCCTTCAAAGCGTGATGAAACGTTGGGCATGACATGTAGGGGATGCACCAACACCATCAAGATATACGGTTGCAGTCCTCTTTTATTTTCAATCTAAAAAATGATTTTTTTTATTTTTTTTAGATTTTTTGATGTTAATATAGATAATTTTGATATAGTTTTGCAGTCTAGTTTTAATCTAGGTGACACAATGAAGCAGACGTCAACAATTAACAAAACGATAGTAATGGTTGCAGTACTAGTTCTTTTTACAGGAGCTTCGGTTGGAGCGAGTATAGAAGAATTTGCAGCGCCAACATATGCCGAAGAAGACCCATATCAGGGGGCGATAGACGACACTACCGATGAAAAAGATTGGAGAGCCATTGAGTCAAATGATAAAGATATAAAAAAAGGTGCTAAAAACCTCTTCACTAAAATTATGCCGAATAGAATGGATGACAGATTAGAAGATCGTCTATCTCATCTTGAAGAGAGGATTGAGGTAGGCCAAGAGATTGTAATCGCATATCAATTTTGTATAGATAGCGAAGACTGTGAAGTTGATGCTACAGTTCTTGAAGAAATGATAGACAATCTAAATACTAAACATTCAGATATGCTAGAAAAAATAAATTCAGATTCAAATGAACTTTCAGAAGAGGAAGTTACAAGATTTACTGAAAGAGAAGACAGCGATATAGAAGATGAAGAAGATGATACAGTAGATGAATCTAGCGATGATGATAGTAGTAAAGAAGAATGTGAAGAAACCGGCGGCACTTGGTCTGAAGATAGACAAGTATGCTATGAAGAAGATGTAGAGATCTGTGTATGGGAAGATGAAGACGGAGTAGTTCGTTATGGATGCGAAGAAGATAAGGGCGACGAAGTGTGGTTTGATTGTAGGACTGAAGAAGTATGGTCCGACGAAAAGCAAGAATGGTGCGACTTCGAACAAAAGAAAGCATTTTCAGATGATAAAGCAGCTCTATTAGAATCGGGAAGAATTGCAATTTCATTCTGTATTGTTAGTGAAGAATGTAATGCCGATCAAGAAAAACTTCGAGAAGTTTTAGCACATATGTTACA
>DAFS01000020.1:0-28853 GCA_002495525.1 Euryarchaeota archaeon UBA89
GCTCAAGTAATAGTTAATTTAGACGTCCAGAATCATTAATTAAGGTCAATACACCACCATTAGAAGCCAATACAACAGCGTCACAAATATCTACAAAGAGTCCTACTTCTACAACACCTGCAATACTGAGAAGTTCCATTTCTAAAGATTTAGGCTCTGAAATTGATGGTCCAAAACGACAATCAAGAATATACCCGTCGTTATCAGTAACGAAAGGCTCAGAACCACCCCTTAATGTGACTTCACCTGGACAAATGGACGAGATACGATCTCTCGTTCGTTCCCATTCGAAGGGTAAAACTTCTACTGGTAAATCGAAGTCTCCAAGAGTTTCTACTTGTTTTCTATCATCAGCAACTACTATCATCGATTTGGATGATTGAGCAACTATTTTTTCTCTTGTTAATGCACCTCCACCACCTTTAATCAAAGAAAAATTATTGTCAAACTCATCCGCTCCATCAATTACTAAATCAAGTCCGTCTGACTCCGATAAAGTCACTAGAGGAATTCCTACTTCAAGTGCTAATTCTCGTGTTGCTTTACTAGTCGGAACGCCTACAACATTAAGCCCATCTTCAGATATTCTTCTTCCGATTTCAATTACTGTATATCGAACAGTTGAGCCCGTTCCGAGGCCTATTTTCATACCATCTTTGATGAAATTACAGGCAGTAACACCGGCTTCCTTTTTGAGTCTCTCGATGCCTCCCATGATGTTCTGGAGATGTATTACTACCATGATGGTTTCCGATGAAGATTGTCATATCGAATGAAATTCTTTGACCGAGAAGTTCATTCGAAGAGTGCTCTTCGGAGATATGAGGGAGCAGGAGGGTCACTGACAGTGTACGACACTGAGGAAAGTCCCCTCTCCAAGATGCAAGCGGTCCGATTAACGTCGGAGATCTGGGAAGGTCGGCTCTGTAATAGAAACGAACTATATCAGACGTGTACTGTGAATCCGAAAGGAAGAGATTGTCTGAATGTAGATGGAACGAGCAACCCCGCTGGAGCAAGTCCAAGCAGTCCTGTATGGCATCAACAGGGACAGGTAGGATGCTAAGTTGAATGTGACCAGCTGAAAGGTGAACAGAAAGGGGCTTACTCCCTGCACCCTCACTATGAAAATTATATTATTGGATTGATTCGTCGATACAGTAATTTATCAGTATAAATGTACAGGAAGGGGCAGGCATCGGTTGTTAGTATGGATTTCGAATCTAATAATTTCCACTCTTTTGTATCATCACGACGTTCAACACGGGATTTTCTTTCAACACCAGTTCCAGATGAAATTATTGAACAAATAATTGCTGATGGGTTGACATCACCCAGTTGGAGTAATACAAGACCAATTCTAGTGGCTGTAGCTAAGGGAGATGTTCGCGATAGACTATCAAAAGAATTCCTAATAAGATGGGAAGCAATAAAAGGTGCTAGGGGTAGTATTTTCGGTAAGATAAAGGCAGTATTGAAAAGAAAGGGTCTACCTACAAGTAATTGGATAATTACAAGACCATATCACAAAGATTTGATTCAAAGATCTAAGAATCAAGGAAGAGATTTTTTATCTTACAACAATATTGATAGAGATGACAAAAAAACTCGTGATAGAGCTTGGGCGAGAAACTATGATTTTTTTGGAGCGCCTGTGGAATTATTCATATTTACACACAAATCCTTAGGGAAATATTCCGCCTCCGATGCAGGACTTTTTATGCAGAATTTAATCCTTTCAGCGCACTCTAAGGGATTGGGCACATGCCCACAAGGTGCAGTTGCAGTTTGGGAAGATGCTGTTCGCAATGAATTTGAAATCAGTAAAAATTACTCTTTACTTTGCGGAATTTGTTTAGGTTATCCAAGTGATGAAAAAATAAACTCTTTCAATGCTAATCGGCCTAATCCATCAGAAATTATTGTTTCGGAAAAAGAAAAATAAATCTCGATTATTTTCTACTCAGATGACTTTGAGTACTGACTGATGAAATCCCAAACTATGTGGCTAGATTGAACGAGACCCTGCGTTCCAGCAAATACGCTACCAATAATAGTCCCATCATCTACATCCTTTTCATATGGGTTATGTTGTGCTGCAAAAACTGTCATCAATCTAACCGAAGACCCATTTTCACAATCATCAAAACCCTGTATTGAATACAAGGCATTAATTTCGAATGTCTCTGCAGAACCTGAGCATCCGTTGTGATCGGACCACTCATACATATTCTCTACAGCACCTGTATCATAGGCCTCGGGATTTGTCCACATCTCTTCATTGAAAGGCACACTGAGTGCAGTGGAGGAGTAAAGAACTACTTGATCTAGAAATCCATGTACTTCCATAATTGGTATTGGAGTATAATTCTCTACAGGATCTGTGATTAGGTAGAACGCCATGCACCCCACTGCAGCAAAAATATCACTCGATTCCATAGCTAATCTTTGAGCCATTGCACAACCGTTTGACCAACCAGAAGCATAGATTCGATTCGAATCAATATTATACATCTCTAGTGAGATATTAACTATTCTTTCAATGAACCCAACATCGTCAATATCTTCACGTGCTGAGTGTGCACAACACCAACCGGAGTTCCAAGCTTGATTTTCTTCCAAATCCCAATCTTGGTTTAACCCCAATACACCATCGGGATAAATCACAATTGCTCCTTCTTCATCGGCAATGTCATTGAAGGAAGAAAGCGCCCTATGGAATGTTGAGTCTGAGGCATATCCATGCATGTCAATAATAAGTGGAACTGTCTCATTATAATCTAGATTATCAGGGACATGAGTTTGCCAACACCTCGTTAGGTTATCATGTTCGATACAGGTGAAAATACCATCTTCAATGTAAGGTGGATCTTCTTCCAATATGGCATCATTTTCTGAATTATTATCATCAGAAGACATACATCCGCTCAGAGTCATTGAGACTATTATGATAGATAGTGCCCATGCACTAATTCTGAGCCCCATACATCATGCTGAGCATTACAGTAAAAAAATATACGTATAGGGAAATAACAAAAATTCTTACTATCGATTGAAATCGGTCACTGCATCCATAACAGAACTTTTCTCCAATGAACCACTTTCTTCGAAATCTAACCAAGGGCCTTTGCCTAAAATTCTTGATGTGACTTCTTTTTGTAGAACTATAATAGAGGGGAGAAGTATAGAACTTGTAAGCAAGGCTAATACTAATAATACCATCATTAAAACGAAGAAATTTTGTAAACCTGGAATTGAAACAAATAGTCCAGCAGATAACCCTGCACATGTAGTAGCAGTAGTCTCGAAGATTGTCTGTCCTGTTTTCGATACTGATTTGACAATCCCCGCAGGAGTCTCTCCTTCATCCTTGATACGATCCACAATATGGATTGAATCATCGACACCTATACCGAAAACGATAGTTCCTATCATGGCAGTAAAGACGTTTACGCCCACCCCGCCAAATCTCATTAGTAATGGCTGCCAAAGAACCACTGCACCAACAGCAGCCATAGTGAATATAGCCAATCTAGGTGACCTAAAAAGAAATGCCATGGCAATCAACAGAATAAACATAGTCCAAATTGTAGTTAGGCTCTGTGCTTTATGAATTCCATCATTTATATCGATAGAAACTGGTAACCCTCCAGTTAATATTGAGTTATAAGTATCATCGACGTTTATTGCAGTGCACCTAAGTGCACTAATACATTCTTCTTCACCCTCGAGAATCTCATCGATTGCATTACGTAAAAGAGTTGCATCGGCTAGATTAATATATGGCTGATTAGCATAAACTAAGGTTTTTGTTTCTCCATTGCCCGTATCTTCATTCATTAACATCGATCTAATTTCTGGAGATAATGTATCGAAAGCAATATTGACCATGTCTTCTCTACTGGAGACAGTATAAGCCCAACATTGGGGACTGAAAGGATCTGTAGATTTATCCCAACATTCGTCATGTAAAATTTCCCAAAGGCTTTGATCATAAATTTCTAATCCAGAAATATTCACGTCTACATGTATAGCCTTTAGAACATTGACAAGGCTAATTGTATCAGTTTCAGGAACGTTATCAACTAGAATTTGTAAACTTTCTATTGAATCTAATATTGGTAAATCTCTAATTGGCGCCGTTCCATTAACTTGTCCTCTTTCCTCTGCATTAATGATGAACATATTTGTTTGTCCACCTTCAAAAACCGCGCTATATTCGCGTAAAGTTTCATATGATTCCAGATTTGGAGGAACCTCATCGGGTCCAGCAGTTATTTGTTGCCCCATAGTTTCAGTAAATTTCGCTACTCCTGAAACTGTAACCAATAATGCAATGATTATGACCAAAAGATAATTCTTAACTGGAATTTCACCAATTCTATCCCACATTTTATCAAATAACTGAGTTTTACCCTTACGGTATTTGAGTAACTCTACCAACGCTGGAACCATGATCATTGAAAGTAAAAATGTGACAAAAATACCTATTAATAGAGTAATTCCAACGGTACGCATAGGTTGGATAGGCACTAAGAAAGTCCAAGTTAAAACACTGAAACCAATTATTGTTGTCATTGCAGATAGCATAATTGCATTTCCGGTTGTTAAGGCTGCTCTAACAGTCGCTGTCAAACTAATTACGGGATCCCAAGGATTTATGCTCTCTACATCTAATCCATCTCTATTAGCCAACCAAGCTTTTTCTAATTTTTCTTCTATTAATTCAACCCTATTTTCTTCGATTCTATTCGTCAAATGCAAAGCATAATCAACGCCCAGACCTACGAGTATCGGGCCAGCAGAAATTATCATAGGAGTCAACATAATATCAAAAATTACTGTAATACCAAAGGTAATTGCTAGACTCATAGCAATTGGCAGCCCTCCTACGATTATTACTTTCGGATTTCGATGAAGGATTAACATTGCTAGACATACAAGTACCCCACTAATTGGAAGCATCACGTCAACTAATTCATCATATATTGAGTCTGAGACATCATGTAGAACAGGTGTTAATCCAGTAATAGTAACAGCTTGTCTCTGTGGAATATCTTCGAGCCTTTCGCTATCCATTGTAGATGTAGGATTTTCATATGTCCTTAAGCAAAGTTCGCAATTAACTCCGGATTGCTCATAAATCAATTCACTTGCATATGCGATAAACGCCTTATGATCTTTCAAACCAGTAGTTTGATCAGTAGGAATTTCAGTATTTTCCATATCGAATAAAATTCCCATTACTATTACACCTGTATCCCAGATACCATCATCATTAGTATCTCTAACAAAAGATTCCATTAGGGAACCTGCTTGATCAACTAAATTATCTACTCTTTCTTGATCTCCTGGTATTGAGTAACCCTCATTGGGATTTGAATTCGAAACCGCACAATTGTCATTTGGTCCTGTCGGGAGGCCATATTTTTCTACAGCACAACTAAAGCGATAACTTGAAGAGTTCGCTTCTTTGATTATTTGGGACGGAGAAAGAATCCAAATTACACCATCATTCCGACCTCTGTCATCCTTGTACGTATCGAGACCATCTTGATAACCCCCTGCACCTCTATTATTATCATCTCCTTCTAACCATGACAATTGAGTGAGGATATTGACATCTGTAATATTCTCATCGCCTCTTTCATTACCTGTAGCAGCATTATCGGTTTGTATGTACAGAATGAAAATATCTGTAGCCCAAGGCGCTTCGCGAACATCTAATAGTAATTCAGTTGAATCTGCCCCATCAGGTAGATATATCTCAACATCTCCATTAATCTGATCTTGAAAGTTCATTGCAGGTCTTATTGTTAATGCCGAGATTAGAATCAATATGGCTACTATCAAACCAGGACTTCTCAGAATCATCGAATAAGATAATTCAGCAGTTCTTATCGCAGTTCTACTGAACAAATCACTAGTATTATTTATCGTTCTTTCACCAATTCGGTAAAAATCACCTAATGGGCTTTTCATAGCCAAATTTTTACTATTAATTACTGAATCTCTAAACGGAGCTAACCTTTCAAAGAAACGCTCCCAAAATACTACTTCATCATCATATTCAGTTAATGGTTCAGATAACGAAAATGAGGGCTCACGCACATCGTCCACATAGGCCCGCTCTCATAGAGACCAAATGAAACAATCGCAAGTAATATTACAAACATTAAGAATTAAGTTAATTTTAGATTTGGTGGAATTAATTTTTTTCAAAAAGAAAAATTAATTTTATTCAGAGCAACTATACGAATTACTGAAAGTTAATGAGTATGTCCGAGGAATGATAATAATGGCGAGACGCAGGAAAACCTTGGTTCAAAAAGGGAGAGATGATGATGTCAGAATTATAGCAGGATTTATTCTAGGGTCAATTTTGACTGTAATAATGCTATTAATAGTCATTATTGCACCACCTGCAACTATTGGTCCCAGTGAAGGAGAGCTAGCTCCTGATTTCAGTGCTGATGCATATAATGGAGCAAATTGGGAGAATTACAAACTATCTGATACATTCGACTACGAATGGGAAGAAGGAGGAGATGGCGAATGGATACTAGTACAATTCATTGATACGGACTGCCCATATTGTTGGAGTGAAGGAGAAACTATGAGTGATTTGTACTCACAATGGTCAGGAAATGTAGAATTTATCACGATAACTGTAGAATTATCCATTAATAATCATGATAGTGACAGAGCGGAAGTAGAGGCTTTTCGGGACAAAACAAATTATGGCACAGAAGAAAATGATGGCGATGGCTGTAATTCAGGTAGAAATAATTGTATAAATCGTCCCGGAACAATCCATAACTGGAATTATATTGAAGGCAGTAGTAGTATTATGAAAGATTGGGAAATAACTGGGACTCCATTCCTTGCATTACTACAGCCAGATGGTTATGTAGCATGGAATCAATATGAAAATCAAGGAGAAGAGATAGAATCTGCTATGCAAAGACTCGTAGGTGGTTCTGAATGAATGAGGCTTTGACTGATCCTATCTTGATAATTTTTATTTTAGGTCTAGCTATTAGCAGTTATTTAATGTTAGCAAATAATGAGAAAAAAACATCTATGCTATTAATCTCCTCTCTGAGTTTTGCCATAGTCGGGATAACTTCATCTGCATATACTTACATTATTCACAATAAAATGGTAGTACAAGGAAGTACTACATTTTGTTCATCCGAAGGCTTAGTACAATGTGGTTCAGTGATTGGCGACCCGCAATGGAATAACTTGTTCGGAGTCCCATGGGGAATATTTGGAATTTTATCTTTTTCAATTTTAATTTTCTTAAGTTTGTGCCTATATCTTGATAGGCATGCTAAATGGTCTGAGGATTATTTGAATTACGCTTGGTGGGCTGGAATAGCAGGCTTACCATTCGTTGCATTGTTAATCATAATTGAATTAACTCAAGTTGAAGATGCCCCGCATATTTGTCCATTTTGTACAATAGCGCACTTCGCACTAATTGGTTACGCGGTTTCAATTTACTTCTTAAAAAATAGAAGGAATATTGGTAAATGGTCAGAAAACGAGGGGTAAAAATGGATTTAGTTACAGGAGGAGCAGGTTTCATTGGATCTCATTTAGTAGATTCTTTAGTAGCCATAGGAAAAAGTGTGAGAATTTTAGATAATTTTAGTAGTGGAAGAGAGGAGTTCTTGGAACATCATAAAGGGAATGAAAAAGTTGAGATATTTAGGGCTGATTTATTAGATTTAGAAGCTGTTAAGGATGCTATGGATGGAATTGAAATAGTGCATCACTTAGCGGCTAATCCGGATATAAGATTGGGGACTGAAATTACAGATACGGACCTTAAACAAGGAACGATTGCAACTTATAATATCTTAGAGGCAATGCGTCTTAATGATGTAAAAAAGATTTCCTTCTCATCTTCAAGCGCTATTTATGGCGAAGCAAATGTAATGCCAACTCCGGAAACTTATGGCCCGATATTGCCTATCTCATTATACGGCGCATCAAAGTTAGCATCTGAAGCATTGATCAGTTCTTGGTGTGGGACTTTTGGAGGAGAGGCATGGATACATAGATTTGCGAATATAGTCGGACCCAGAGGTACTCATGGAGTGATTTTTGATTTCATCCATAAACTAAAAAATAATCCAAATAGATTGGAGGTTTTGGGTAATGGTTTACAAGAAAAATCATACATGTCAGCAGAAGATTGTGTTAGAGCAATGATACATCTTATTGATAATTCTAAAGAGAATGTGAGCCTTTACAACTTAGGTACAGGAGATACTTGTTCGGTTAGGAGAATTGCAGAAATCGTAGTTGAAGAAAGTGGCCTAGAAAATGTTTCAATAGAGTATACAGGAGGAGATAGGGGTTGGGCTGGCGATGTTCCAAAAACCTCATTAAATGTTGAACGATTATTTGCAACAAATTTTGAGCCTACAATGCAATCAGAAGGTGCTATCAGAAATACTGTCAAAGAATTAATCAAAGAAATCGGTCTTTGAATAGAATGACAGTTGAAATTAAACATATAATGATTAAAGGAAAAATAACATTAATTCCGTTCGAATCCTGACTATTTTCTAAACTTAGAGAAACTGCCCCTAAAGTAGACCTTTGTCCATCAACTGTTTTTTCATGTGCCACAACTATTGAAAAATCTTCAAAATCTTGATTTTCTAGGAAGAAATCAAGATTAACCTCGAAACTATCTGTAACTCTAGTCATCGATATATTTGTAAATCGCATATTAAAGTTAGTTTCTGAAGTGACTTCTTCAATGGATAAATTTGTATCAATTTCCATATTCAAATATCCTACAGCGACATCTTCATGGGTTGTAATGCCATTAGTGGCTTGAGATTTATCAATAATAACCTCGGCTAATAAAAAAATACTAACTTGAGAATTACTTGAATTATCGATATTAAATAAATTGACTTTTAGGTTCATTGAATCAGTATCAAAACTCTCTGTTCCTGATATAGAAATGATAGTATCTGAATCTCGAACTCCTTCTGAATTAAGTAAAGCTCTGTCTAAGTCTACAAAATCAACCGCTCCTTTGATTTCATTATTACTGTCAAACCAAAAAGAAGGAGCCAACTCCATACTGTTGGAGTGGATAGATAATCTCTCTGAAGAAATTATACTTCCAAGAGGATCTTCTAAGGGATCATGTAAAGCAATTCTAACTAATCGAGATCCACGATCATCTGCAAAATTAGAAATCCAAGGATCTATTTGCGCACAAACATCACACCAAGTAGCAGTATATTGTTCCAGTAAAACAGAATTTCCACCCTCTGTATACCAATTATTTGATTCATCTTCTGCAACAATATTAGATGATGACACTACTAGCAATAGTAAAACTGTGAAACCACAGAACCTGATGTTTCCCCTCATATGAACTTGCTAAACGCCTTCACTTCATAACTAAGAGGCTAGACGAGCCTCATCATGAGTAAGCGCTGGTATCAAGAAAACCGTCGCGATCCTTGGAGAAGGCAAGCTAAATCTAAAGGCTACAGAGCTCGATCCGCATATAAATTAAAACAAATCCAAGAGAGATTTGATATTATTCGAAAAGGAGATTATGTTCTAGATATCGGATGCCATCCTGGAGGGTGGACACAAGTTGCTGTGGAAGAGGTGGGTGAAGATGGATATGTAATTGGTGTTGACTTATTATCGACATCTCCTGTCGAAGGGGCTACAATTTTTATTGGAGATATTACAAATCCTAAAACCATAGAACAGATAAATCAAGAATTAGAGGGATATTATCTCAACTGTGTTATTAGTGATATTTCTCCAAGATTAACCGGGCGCTATGATACAGATCAGGCGATTTCATTGGAATTATCCACTATGGTGTTAGATGCAGCAATGCCAATACTAAATCCTGGTGGCTCTTTTGTAACAAAAATATTCCAAGGAGTCGGGATTGAGGGATTAATTGAGGCAGCAAAAATGAGATTCTCAAGTGTGCAAAGATATGCTCCGACTGCTTCAAGAAGTTCGTCATCTGAAACTTACTTAGTATGTAGGAACAAATTACCAAAGATTCGGAAAGAAGCAGAGGGAAGAACTGCATATGAGTATCTAAAAGACCATCTGAAAGGACTCGATATTGTTGTCGACAAAGAAGAAGAAAAAGACAACACTGATACAAAAATTGGCTATAGAAAATATAAGTCCCAGAAAGATGACAATTAGAGTTTTTCAATATCTAAGCAAACTAAAGAAGACATTTACTTAAATAATTAGTCGTATGCGTAGGTGTCAGAGGAACTTGAGATGAATAGTAAGTTATCTAAATTTAGCCCAAGAACGAACGCCATAATCGCCGGTGCTACAATGCTAGCATTAATGATTACACAGAATGTTTCTGCTGCAACAATTAATCCAGAGACATATTACGAGGGAGACGCATTAGGAAGAGCAACATTCTTCCTGTTCTTCATTGGATACATTTCAATGGGTGCAGCATTTGTTTTCTTCATGAGTGAAAGAAATAACGTTGCTCCAGAATACAGAACAACAATGACAATTTCAGCATTGATTGTTGGTATTGCAGCTTTCCATTACTATTACATGCGTGGAGTATACATTGATACAGGAGCAGTAAGTACAGATTACAGATACATGGACTGGATCATTACAGTTCCATTGATGGCTCTTAAGTTCCCTTCACTAGTAGGAAAGGATGCAATTACAGATAATAAAGTCCTAGGACTTGGATTCACAGGAGTTTGTTTCGTGGGTGCAATAATCATGATTTCATTTGGTTACTTAGGAGAAATAGGAGAAATCGATGCAGCATTAGGACTAATTCTAGGTGGTGTAGGTTGGGCTATGATTATGGTGGCAACTGGTCTACCATTCGGACTATACGATGGTAAGGGTGTAGATAACAGTAAAATCAAGGATGAACTAGTTTGGAGCGCTAACGCACTAAGAACATTCATTCTAGTTGGATGGATCATTTACCCAGTTGGTTACTTGGTTGGAACTGAGATGGTAGATGCTGGATCTGATGGACAAGAGATTATGGCTATATTATACAATATTGCTGATATGATTAACAAAATCGGATTCGGTATTGTAGCATGGATGGGTGCAAAGAAAGCATCCGCAATGATGTCTTAAATTAAGAGCAAATAATAGACAGATAAACGTAAAGGAAGGGCTGGGGATTTAATCCTCAGCCTTTCCCTAAACTTAATTCAGCTCATTCAGAACTTCTATCATAAGGTATAATATTCTGCCATTCAGATGCATCTGATCTTGAAACAATTGCTTCAACCCAATCTGTATCAGAGCAATTGAATACTTCATGAGGCAGACCAGGCTCAATATAGAACATGTCGCCTTCACTATGTGTTACAGAATTACGGCAACCTGGTCCGAACTCATGTCTTACACTACCCTTTAGAAGAAATACCATTACATCAAAATCAACATGGATATGCGCTTTAGCAATACCTCCTGGCGGAATGAAGGCTTTATTCATCGAAAGTTTAGTAGCAGGAGTATTTTTACCAGATAGACCTGCACCATATTGAATATTATTCCAACCCCTTACTTTGTGAACCTCTCTAAGTCCATGTATTCCACCTACATCTTCGACATATTTCTTGAGGTCACCTTGTTCACCTTCCAAAATCAATTCATCTTCGCCCATTTTATCACAAAACACTGGGATAAGATTTTACTTACAAAATATCCGTATAGAAGACAATACTGACTATTGTGTTAGATATTCTATTCTATCTCTTCAATCAAGCCTAAAAAGGGATGGTGGCTCGCCAGTGTCAACCGAGGAATACAAATGGGTAGTAGAGCAACAGTTTGCACATCATCAGGAGTGCCTCTAGTGGATAATAAAAGTACAGCATTTCCGTGCCCCGAATGTGGCACTTCAATAGGTAGAAGTGCACAGTGCAGAACACAAGCAGTCCCCTATGTATGCCCGACTTGTGGCTTCCAGGGTCCTTGAATTGAGGTTTTAATATGGGTCATGTCGTTGTAAAATATAAGGTAACTATAAACAATCCAGAAGATGGTTCTCCGGACTATCAGGCTATTGCAGATGTAATCGATTCTTTCGATGAAGTTCAATCAGTAGAAATCAAACCTCTTGCATTTGGAATGATGTTTATTGAAGTTCAAGTAGTTCTAGGAGAAGGCGAAGGAATCGTAGATGAATTTGAAGAAAGAGTCAGAGCGATTAACCCTTTAGTTGGCCAGATAGAGGCTCTAGAAATGGGAAGACTCTGAATCAGTCTAAATTAATCAGTAATGATCCAAAGGCGAACGCATTAATTCCCTCATCAAGACTGTTGCATAAGTTCCAGGCGGTAGAATAAATTTCATCCTCATACTACAGCCCTCTGGGTTCCATAAATCAGTTTCTTTAGGCCCTTCTTCCCAACGTTTTGAGATTAAAGACTCGTGAATTTCTGGAACTTCTTCAATTGAAAAATCTCTGAACATTACTGACAGTGGCCTTCTTGTTCCGTTAGTAGATAAACGTGGTATTGCGGATACTTTCCAGTCAATTGAATCTAAACTAGTTACTTGAAGAGCTTTGTTTTCTACTTCACCTGGAATACCAGTAGCAATTGGTGCATCATTACCTGGAAGGGGGCCCGTTACTGCTAGACGACCTAACCTACAATTCCTACGACATCTTTCTAAATTAGTCTGACTAACTTCTGACATTTTTCCTACATCAATTCTGCCACTCGGTTGTACTGGAGCTACCAGATCACCTATTTCTGGCTCGACGATACCAATATTTGACTTAAGTCTCCCAGCTAATGAATGATTGAATGCTAAAGATTGAAGCGAGTGGACAGTAAGTAGTTGTAATGATGGGGGGAGAGTTTTGTATGCCTTAACCCAATTATCAGGTTGTTTTTGTAAACTCTCTAACATGCTTCTTTCAAATCCTAAATGTTTGGGGATAACTTCTAAACACTTTTCTGGATCTTGTGTTTCTCTCCACAATTCTCTGAAAAGTTCAGTTTCAACACCATCATTCAAACCTTTCATTCCGAGATATAAATTGACAGCTTCTTGAAAATTTTCTGAAACAACCGCACGTCCAACTTCAGGAGTCACTGGTCTAGTAGAGCCAAATCGTTGAGGACCTATCCAGTTAGGGAAAACATTCTCGCCAAGTTTTTCAGACATTTTAGAAACCAAATCTAGTACCCTACTCATTGCCTCTTTACCATCCATGGGATTTCCATTCTTGTAACAACAACCCCTCACAGTAATTGAAAAACGATTACCATCATGATCTGACATACCAATTTTCTGATGAGTTCGGCCTAAAATTTCTAATGTTGTATCAGGAATAATAACTGATTCAACTTTTTTTCTTGGTGCGTCAATAACTAGAAGCTGTGTAGTAATTGCTCTCTTATCTTTTAATCCAGATGCAAAAATACGATTTCTATTTATCCCACATGCTCTTGAAAGTCTCTTGAGAAAACGATTAGTTTCCCAATTTACTAGTGTAGCCCTTACTACGGTAAAACGGCCTTTAGGATCGAGAGCAGGAGTAGGGGAAACTTCTTCCACTCTGAAATCTTCTACTCTAACCTTCAAAATACCTCCAATCCCGAGTCCCTCGACGGCTCCAGAGCCGAAACCAAGATATTCTTCAATGGACTTATTATCCATATTCAACAACGCTTATAATTCTAAATTAGATAATTCTTTATTAATATCTGAGCAAAGGTCACGGAAGACTTTCTCTGCTTTCTTACCTTTAACACAACGAACATAAAGTTCAGGCTCATCCAAATCTGGATGTTTTTGGAAGTAATTTGCGTAGTCTACATCTTTACTATCATTAAGCCGTGAACGGAACAATTGTAAGGTTGAATGATTCTCTCCGATGATTCTTAGGCGAAGTTCGGTTCCTTCGTTTTTCAAGACTTTGATTGGCATAAGACAACCTTTGGAGTGGCCTACCCTTTTTGAGGGCTTGCCTTCGAATGCTGGCGCTTCAAGTGACAGTGAACGGTCTAAGTTTAACACCGATATTGACTCGGGTTAATTATGATGGGGGGCGAATCAAGAGAAGAAAGGTTCGCCGAGGCGTTTGGAAAATTAGCACCTGCAATACTAATTATTAGTCTATTATTGACTGTTGTAACAGCATCAGTACTCGTCCCTTTGCCTGAATTTACAACCGATCTTTCAGCATTTGCACCCGAAAATGAAGCGAAATTAGCGGAAGAAAGGATGAATCTAGTAATGGAAGATACTCCAAATAGAATTTATGTTCATGTTACACCTAATGAAGAAGGTGCTAATGTATTAGAAATCGGAGCATTGCAGCAATTATACAATGACTTAGAAAGTATTGACGAGGAATTAGGAGATGGAATTATTTCTCATATAAATATTGCAAGTATTTTACAAAATATCCTTGAAGAAAGAGATAACGAAAGTAGGACTATTCAGGATTTCAATGAATGGGATAATCTACTATTAGCCATAATTAATGATGATGAAGAATGTACAGATGCAATAGGGAATGACCAAGCGATAGCTTCGGCGACATTTGCTAAAGATGCTCTGCTTAATCTTGATTTTGATTATATCCATGTTTGTGATTGGATTGTTACCAAAGAAGGAGCCTCAACACCTATTTCATCTAGTACCATGTGGGTAATAGAAATCGATGGTTCTTTAGATTCTAAGGAAAGACAGAATCTTGCAAAAAGTATTAGAGAAATTCTAACAGATAATATAACTTCAGATTCTAGTAGTGTATTGAATTATGGGGTCATATCTGATGATCTAATCAGTAATGATATCAATGATACCACATTGGATAATTTTACTTGGCTATTGATGCTAGCAATTATAGTTGTTGTATTTGTTTTAGCAGTGGTTTTTCGTTCGGTATTAATGATTGCCGCACCTTTACTCGGTCTTACAGCGGCACTAGTTTGGACTTATGGGACTATTACCTTGCTAGGGAGACCTTTTTCTATACTCGAAGTTGCAGTCGCTCCGGTAGTTTTTGGTTTAGGAATTGACTATGCAATCCATCTACAAAGAGGATATGAAGAAGCTCGAAAACATACTAATACTGCCGCACATGCATGGATAAAGGCATTCTCAATTTTGAGAGTGGCATTAACACTTGCAGTTGTAACTACAGTGTCTGCTTTCCTTGCAAGTTCATTATCTCCACTACCTCCATTACGTACCTTTGGTATAACTTTAGCATTAGGAGTAGTATGTGCTTTTATTGCAAGTACAGTTACAGTAGGAGCGTTACACGTAGTTGTCGAGAAAACAACTGGAGTGAAGAAAAGAAAGCCTATTGATTTATCTAAATTTGCTGATGCAGCAACAAACTTCCAAAAAAGAAATACAGCTAGAATTTTACTGGTTGTTATTTTACTGACAACTAGTTCTGTATTCTTAGCAGGAACTAAACTTGAAACTAGTTTTGAATTAACTGATTTCCTTTCTGATGAAGATATGCCCATAATGGAAGTCAGAGCAGACATGTACGATTCCTATGATGCAGCAGCTTGGAAATCAGTAACTATGCTTATTGAACCAACTGATGACAAAAATTCTCTATCAGGAGAAAGAGATATGCTTCGTGGACTTGACATGCTAGATCTGAGAATTTCTACTATTTCGGGTGTAGTTATCCCAACAAATACTGATTCACAGCGTCCTTCATACGATGGATTATATCCTATTCTCAGAGATGCAATAGAAGCAGATTCTAGTTTTGGAGAAACTTTTCATTTAGGAATTTATGATGGCAGATTAGATGTAGGAGATGGTTTTGTTGAAGGAGATATATCTGCAGCAGTTCATTCATTATTACTTAATGAGTCAATTGGAGAGCCATTAAGAGGGCAATCTTGGAATGAAAGAACATCAATGTATGTCGCGCTAACAGAGGATAATAATAGCATAAAATATCTAAAAATTAGAATAGATGTCATCGCAGAAACTAGTGAACAAACATCTGTATTAGCTGTAGAATTTGAAAAACAAGCAGAATGGATTGAAGATTCAGGCTATATCAATGCAGATGTCCATATTGGAGGGGATGTGATGATGATTCACAGTATTTTCTCGGGACTTGTTGTCTCACAAGTAGAATCTACAGGCTGGAGTTTACTGGTCTCAATACTAGTTTTATTTGTCTTAACACGAAGACTAGGGCAATCTTTAGTAGTAATTCTACCAGTTGGAATTAGTGGCTCTTGGGTTGTTGGATCGATGGCAATACTTGGCTTGAATTGGAATGTTCTGACTATAATGATTACAGCACTAACTGTTGGGTTGGGAATTGATTATTCAATACATGTCTGGAGAAGTTTTGAGAGTAATCGGAAATCAGGGTTTGGGGTATGGGAATCAATGAAAATGATGTATCAAACTACAGGTACTGCCTTGATTATGTCAGCTGGCACTACAATCTGTGGATTTTTAGTATTGAAATTATCTCCTATACCTGTGATACAAGATTTCGGAATTGTTAGTTCAATTTCCGTTGCATTTTCTCTAATCTTAGCATTATTTGTGCTACCAGGGTTATTAGCAGCAGAAGTCAGAACCTCCAATGAAAACTAGACCGGCTCTACTAAAGAAGAGACTTCAACCATATCTAATCCCTGTTCTCTAGCAACAAGAGCGAGGGCCATCCATAAGGTTACGGGCCCTAATGAACGTCTTTTCCTTTGGGCTCTTCTAACTACTTCTCTATTATCTATTTTTGATTTTTTGGCGATAAATCTAATTAAAGTAGGAATATTACTCTCTGAACGATCAGGAGGATGTTTGCTGGGAGAGGGATTCTTTTCTGATTGGATTACATTAACCACAATTTCTGATTCGGTATCCTCCTTTTCTACAGAGGGAACTGATTCGGGAATAAAAATAGGAGGAGAAGAAATTATTCTTAACATTGGTTGCCAGCCAAGGCTAGGGAAATTCTGTTTGTCTAAATTGACAGGGAAAACTAGATTATTTTCTAAGACTAGCCAACCAGACTGTATTAATTTTCTGATAACTAAAGAAGCTTCTTCAGGCATCATCCATTGAAGTTCTAGAGACCAGAGTCTTTCTAGATCAGAAATAGTTAAATTTTTATCCTCTGAGAAACTCACAAAAATTAATTTTTGAATCTCATTGATGGATTCATCAGACATACTAACAAACCGCTGAGTATAATAGGTCTCTTGATTGTTTTCTAATATATTTCAGAACACATGAACCCTTAGTTGAATAATGACGGTTACTTCCGGCGCTATTGAAATATATGGTAGATGACTATGTTGCGAGGGACCCACGTACTGGGAAAATCATCCAGCAGAGGAAAAAATCTGTAGAAATGGATATTCGTTCTCTGCAACCATCTGATGGGCCATGGAAACGAATTCCAATTTTTGAAATTCTAAAATTAGCAGAAGGGGGAATTGATACGTTAGAATTATCTCTAACAAACGGAGGAGGTTTTGTAAAGAGAACAGATGGAATAAAGGCTTTGGCTAGAGTATATGAAAATTCTATTCCTAAAGCACATGAAATTTTACTAGAAGTATTGGACGATGATGATGTAAATATCAGAATTGCAGGATTGGAAGTAATGCCCAGCTTCTCATTAAAACTCCATACTAATCTAATGATTTACCTATCAGATAGATTGCAAGATGATGATCTAAATGTAAGAAAGGTCGCAATGCAGACTCTTCAAAAAATGTCTCCAATTTTCCCATCAGGTTGTGAAGATATATTGAGAAGAGAATTAAGAAGTAATGATAAAACACATAGAAAGAGTGCTTTTGAAGCTCTAAAATTGACTAGTATTGCGTGGCCAGAGACAGGTTGTTTACATATTGATGAACTAATCAGAGAAGATGATGTAGACCTTAGAAGAAAAGGTTCTAAAATTCTTAAAAATATTGCTGCAAAGGGGGGACCAGCAGGATGGGATTTGATTGGCTGGTCTTTGGAAGATGAAGATGCACAAGTAAGAAGGAATGCAGCACAATGCTTGGTCACTCTCACAAATAGTGAACCCAGGATTGCTCTAATATTAGTAGAAAATGCATTAGATGATGAAGATACAAATGTTCGTAATTCTGTTATTCGTGCAATGAAGAAATTAGATCTACAAAGTCCAAGAGTCACCGACATGATACTGCGTGGAGCTAGGTCAAGAGATCTAAATTTAAGAACTGCTTGTATTGGCCAACTTTCAATTATACTTACAGGCGACAGACTAAGAGAAAGTGCAGCAGAATTATTGAGACAGGAAACTGATACAAAACTTCGTAAAAGGCTTACTGCTCTATCAGTAGACCTTGAATTGGATGGTTCTGAAAGTGAGAAAAATAGATTTTTAGCACCAGTAGAAAAAGTTAACGATGAGAATGAGAATGAGTTCAATATGAATATTAAGCAGGACCAGCCCAAGGGTGAACATGATAAACAGAAGGCAAGTCGGCCAAAACCTGAGGACTTAAGATGAGCGAGCAGTTTGATGGGAAACTCGAACAATTTGAACGCCTGTGGGAGGGTGTTACACCAAATGGTATCAATAGGCAAAAATCATTAAAATTTCAACAATACATGAAACAACATGTACTTCAAAAGTTCCATAAAAAAACAAATGATCAATTTGCTTCTGCGGACAAAGGCCATTTCAACCATAATTTTTCTTCAAAAGATCAATTTCTAACTAAAGAGAATTGTAAAAAATACTGGATGGGAGAACTTCAGAAGGAAATCAAAGAATCCGAGACCTTCTGAGGCGATTAAATGTCAATTTTTGAAAAATGGGATTTAGAATCTAATATTTTAGATGCTATTAAATCAAGAGGTTGGGTTGAACCAACAGAGATCCAATTGGATTCAATTCCTCTAGCAAGGAAAGGTAGAGACATTGTTGGTCAAGCAAAGACTGGCTCAGGTAAAACAGCAGCATTTGGTATTCCAATACTTGAAAGGTGTCAGAAGAAAGGCTTTCCTCAATCAATTATCCTATGTCCTACAAGAGAACTCGCGGTTCAAGTCACTGAAGAGTTAGAATTATTACAAGGTAAAAAGGGATTAAAAATAGTTTCAGTATACGGTGGAACTGATATTGATAAGCAAGCAAAAATATTATCTAATGGCTGCGATATAGTTGTAGGAACCCCTGGTAGAGTTATCGATATGGCTAAAAAAGGTCATTTGAAATTAGAAAAAATATCTATATTTTGTTTGGATGAAGCAGATAGAATGCTAGATATGGGGTTCTTTCCAGATATTTTATGGGTAATTGAAAAGATGCCAAATCGTAATCAGAACTTACTTTTTAGTGCAACATTCCCTGATGAAGTACTGAATATTACTGAAGAAATAATGACAAATGCTGAACATGTCATGAGTGATGATTTAGAAGTTGATATTCCTGAAATTGATCTTTATGCTGTAAGAATTGGCAGAGGTAATAAGTTATGGGTTCTTGGAAGATTAATAGCTAATATGTCTGAAGATGGACAAATGCTAATTTTCAGTAATACGAAACGAATGGTTGATGTAATAGTAGAGAGACTTGGTAAATTCCAAATGGATGCAGTAGGTATTCATGGAGATATGCCTCAAAATAAAAGAGAAAAATTATTGAGTAAATTTAAGTCAGGAGATGAAAAAATAGTTGTTGCTACAGATGTGGCGGCTAGAGGATTAGATGTTGATGGTATCACTATTGTTGTCAACTATGACTTGCCAGATGATACAGAAGCATTCGTACACAGAATCGGTAGAACCGGGAGAATGGGACGAAAGGGAGAAGCTTGGAGTCTTGTTTCAAAGGAAGATAAAGGCAGTCTCCAAAAAATTAGTTCAACATGGGGTCTAGAAATTCCTTTCGTAGAAACTCCTAGTTTACCAGACGGAATGAGTAGAGATCCAGTTAAGAAAAGAGATGATTGGGACGAAGTTGCAGATTCATTTGGAATGGTCAGAATAAATCTCAAAATTGGTTTACAAGATTCAACAAAGAGGGCTTTGAGCGATTGGATAGTCAGTGAAGCGAAAATTCCAGAAATTATAATTGGTGAAATTAATCAATCAGATGAGAGCACAGAGGTTGAAGTTCATGTTGCAAAGGTTGCTTATGTTATTGACGTGATAAAGGCAAGAGAGTATAATGGACTTGACCTTAAACCAGAAATTATCGAGGCATGAGGTAAGTAAATGTCTGATTCTATTTCAGAAGATGAGATTTTAGTATTAGATTTAGTAGGATTCTTTTGTCCAATTCCAGTCCATGAAACACGTAAATTACTTGATTTAAGCAAATCGGGAACTATTGTTAAGGTGATATGCGATGATCCAGAAACTAAACATGATATGCCGGCATTATGTAATCGATTGGGTTTGGAACTAATTAAATTTGAAGAGAAAATTGGAGAATTTATTTACACAATAAAGAAATAGAATGGGAGTGAAATAATGGGATTTGAAGATATAATCAATATTAAAGAGGACTTAGATGTTCCAGCGGATGCTCGTCTACCTACAAAATATGGCGAATTCCGGATAAGAGTATTTCATGAAGAAGATACTGGTTTGGATCATGTCGCATTAACTCTAGGAGATATGGATGGTCCGGATCCAGTTCTAATTAGATTGCATTCAGAATGTATTACTGGTGATGCCTTTTCCAGTATTAGATGCGACTGTGGCTCTCAATTAGATAATACATTGAAAAAAATACAACAAAAAGGTTGGGGTTGCTTGTTATATCTGAGACAAGAAGGTAGAGGAATAGGGCTTCATGCAAAAATTCAAGCTTACAACCTACAGGATAAAGGGGCCGATACGTTAGATGCAAATTTAATGTTAGGTTTACCTGCAGATGCTAGAGATTATTCTATTGCTTCAATTATATTAGAAAATATAGGTATCAGAAAAGTCTCACTTCTTACTAATAATCCAGACAAAGTAAAGAAACTTGAGAATCTAGGCATAGAAGTAGTAGAGAGAGTCCCATTAATTGTAGGAGTAAGGTCTGAAAATAGAGATTACCTACAAACTAAAAGTGAAAAAATGGGTCACCATATTTCATCTAGAGATTTAGAACAAAATAGTGAGAAATGAGCCTAAAATACAAGATGGGGCCGTGACCGGGAATTGAACCCGGGCCGGCGGGACCACAACCCACCGTGCTAACCTCTACACCATCACAGCCGTCTTGGTAATCACTCGAGAGTAGAACCGTATTTCAAGCGTTCCAAAGAGCCACGATGATAATCATATCACCAACGCATTCAAGCAGTAGTTGAGTTCGCAATCAAATGATGGTGAAGTCCGGTAACCTAACCATATTTTTTTTGGCGATGTTTCTAATCGCGCCTATGGCACCAATAATTCAAGCAGATACTGTAATTTCATCGGAATCCATTGATTTAACATCGGTAGGGAATTTTGACGATTCAACTCAATGGGATATTTCAAGTACATCTGGTTTTAGTAATGACCCAGCTGATTACACAATAGGAATGATTGCTGATAATGAACTTTCATTCACACATACTAGACCTGATAACTTCATGACTCAAACCTCTTGGGCTAGTAGCAGTACAACTGGAGCAAATTTTAGCCTTGGAACGCCGGACACTTACTATAGTTGGTCTAGAGGTCCTAACATATCTGTTGGAGGATTTAGTTATCCAGGATTATATGATAAAGAAATTGAAAATGTTTCATTAGTTTTACACTTCGAGATTCCAGATATATTGTATCAAGATTCTGTGAGAATTGTCTTAGAGGGGACTGGGGCAGATAAGTTAGTTCGAGAAATTGCGCGTACTACTTCCGGTGTTTTTAGAATGAATAATCCAATGGTAATTGATTTAGATCACTTACATGACTGGAGTTGGAATGAGATTGTAAATTCTGAAATTACTATTGATTACCATTCAGTAGGTACAAATGATGATTCAGAAGTCAGAGTGGACTCAGTAGGAGTTCGTGTGAAATATCATATGCCATGGTATTCATTTGAAAATATAAAAGCAAATCATGATACTAATTTTGAAACACTACCAGTAATTGATTTCTCACCTTATGATGGAGAAATTGAAGGATTAATCATTGAGTCATGCGGACTTACTCCTGACGGAATAAATGAATCTTATTGGAATCTTGAAGTTGAAGCACCTTATGGACAAGAATTAGGTAGAATACATGTTTATGGTACTGGGAATTATAGTATAGGAGTTATTCCTGCCGGGGTCGAGGGTGATTTTTCTCCTAAACAATCAGGAGATTTGATAGATAACCCTACTGAAAGACAGTTTGTAAGGATACAGATTTTTGATGGATGTATTGAAGCTTTGAGAGTAGATATAAATGACCCTAGCCTAATAGTTAATGGGAAAATTTCGGGTTCGACAAGTGACCTCTCAAGTGCGAGTAATATTAGATTTGCAATTGGAGAATATCTGGTAGAAACCGTTCCGATGGATATAGGCGAATTTTCATTCAGCGTACCAATAGGGCATGCTTTCCCATTAGACAATAGTGATTCCAGTATAGGAATTGCTTCAAGGTTCCAATGGTCATCAGATGGAAATGCAGAAATTACTGTTGTTCATATTGAGGAACTTTCGATAACAGGTGGGTTTGAATTAGAATATGATTACTCTCCAATCTGTCAGAATATCGCAAATTTAGATATGATTGAAGATGAGGGCGGATTTCTAATGTCTTTACCTTGTCAGGATGATATTACTCCAAGGTCAAGTCTATTGATACAAACATCAAGTTCCAACAATGATATCATTAAAGTTGATTCACTATATAGTGCAGAGCAAGACCTCAATTTCATAGAATTACAAACAGTTAGTGATTCATCTGGAGAAGTTAAAATTACAGTTGAAGTTTTCGATAGTACGCTGAGTCAAGAAAATAAATGGATTGGAATATTTACAGTAAATGTCGCTCCGGTATCTGATAAGCCTGTCATTGAGAATATTCCTTCTCTATCTTATATGAATTTAGGGGATAGTTTAGTTATTCCAATGAATATATATGATGTAGATTCTGACAATATTGAAATTACAACTACTAAGTCTTGGGCGATAATCGATGAAAATAATCATCTAATCTTAACTCCGATTGATTCTGGAATTCATACAGTTAATATCTTAGTTAATGACGGGGAAAATCAAGTTTCAGAAAATATTACTATTGATGTATCTGCTAAATCTGATTTGTTAGTTGAATCAATAACTATTAGGAAAAATGGAGCAGATATCTCGATCGGAGAACATGGAGATATTGTAGAAATTATTGCCTATATCCGAAATGAAGGCAGAGGTAATGCTAACGGAATTGATGTTAGATGTTATGTTAATGATATACTGATTGATACAAAAAGAATTGATACTTTACAACCGGGCTCACTCATCAATACAATTTGTGATACCGCACTTTCAGGTAATGATCAAGATAATACAATTAGAATTTTTGTAGATAGTACGTTTTCAATTGAAGAATCCAATGAAGATAATAATGAGAATCAAATTTCATTATTTATCAGTTCACCCAATAATTCCAATAATGAAGAATCAAATTTATTCTTCAGTGAAACATTGGTAATAGTTTCATCATTAGTGATTATATTGATTGGTTTAGTCTTACTACAATTATCACCAGGGAAGATAAAAAAGCCTTATGATAAAAGAAAGTGAAATTCTAAAAAGTACTCATTAGGCTGATAATGTATGTAATTCGGGCAATAGTTATATCAGGTCTGATTCCGAATAAGAATACCGCGCACTGTCCTTGGGCAGTCCGGTGGTGTGTGTAATTATGATGAAACTTAAAGTTCGTTTGGAAACTGATGAATGGATATACGAAGAACATGAAATGATTTAATCAGTTAATTCTGTTTAGACCAGTTCTGCGGATAGATATCTGTCGGCATTAGTACACTTTTAGCCGTAGCAACATGTCCATTTTTCATAGACATAAACTTATCAAAATCTACTAAGGTTTCAGCAATAGCCACAGCTTCGCCTTTCAAACTTTTAATTACAACAATGGAATTAGACTTGAACTCTATTGATGAAGAAACAATTCCAGGTTTAGCTAAAGGGGCACCATGCGTCATTGCAGCAACTGCACCATCTTTTACTGTAATACTAGGTAATTTCCCTAAAATAGATTCAACGGGGGTTAGAAGTTTAATTAAGCCCCTCTCATCATTGTGTTCTTTCCATAAAAATATTGCATCTTTTAATTGATGCATATCACATGCCATTGTTTCATCGAAAATACTAGTTTTATCTCGATGAAGTTCAAGCATCTCACAGGATGTATCAAGAAGTAATCCCATATCTCTAGTTAGAGTCCTAATGTAAGTTCCTGCAACACAAAATATTTCTATAGCAGCAATTCTAGTAGATTGATCAAAGTCAATTAAACTTAGTGATTTTATCATCCTTGTTCTTACCTGAACTTTAACCGCTGATTCTTTAGGAGGTACATTATAAATTTCACCACTAAGATTACTGAGAATTTCTTCTAAATCACTTGATTCAATATCCCTTCCAAAGCGAATAACAGAGATATATCTTTTATCTCCCTTGAGAATAATATCCGTTAGTCTTGTAGCTCTACCGCACAAGATTGTCAATAAACCAGTGGCCATCGGATCCAAAGTACCTCCATGTCCAATTTTTTTAATTTCTAAAATATTACGTACCCAGGCAGTTAACTGATGACTTGTGGGGCCTCTAGGTTTCTTAACTAATAAAATTCCGGAATTTAATAATTCATCAAGCGATCTATCTAAGGGGGCACTACCAAACTTAATATTAGTAGTAGATTTTTCGTCAAAAATAATCTCACTCAAAACTTTCACTCCCTGATTTTTGACTGGACGATTGAAAATACTCCGTCCGCACCTATGTTATCAGCATCAATAATAAGGCTATAAGGACTCATATCATCTAAATCGATATCATAAAGAATTCGGTATCTTTCTTTATCATCAATTTGTCTTTTTTGAGATAATATCAACTGATCTTCATATACACCACCTTCTCTATTTTGTATCCTACGCGCACATTCTTCGGGGCTAACATTTACCCACACTCTTAGGCAATCCACTTCCATTAGGTATGCCCACCAACCAGAAAGTCTACTTTCGATAACCTCTGCCCCTTGAGGATTGTCAATCTCATTTTTCAAC
Organism: Euryarchaeota archaeon UBA89; assembly: GCA_002495525.1. Taxonomy (GTDB): domain Archaea; phylum Thermoplasmatota; class Poseidoniia; order Poseidoniales; family Thalassarchaeaceae; genus MGIIb-O2. The sequence continues at coordinate 25,256 of DAFS01000020.1, forward strand.
ATATTATCAAGAGATTTATCTACCTCGAGATCATTTTTACAGAGATCACTAAATTGACCTACTGTCAAACCTCTATTCTTAGCTTCATTACGAAAAACATCCCCACCATTTAGAGATACCCAAGAGTATGCATCTACTAATCTTTCAACTAAAGTTGAAGTTCCACTCCCGGGAGGGCCACTGACAGTGATTTTTACCAAAATCTCACCGCCATTCATCTCTACAAACATTACAACGTAATTTCCCTCTTGTGGTTCTTACTATGTTATCTGAGCCGCAAGATGGGCAAAGAGTTCCTTTCTGCGGAGGTGCCACTTGCAGGTTACCGCTACTACGCCTTTGAGATTCAGTTGATTGATTACCAGTTTTTCTTGGACCTGCTCTCTTTCTCTGAGATCTACGTGTTCTAGAATCAGAACTCGATCTTCCTTTATCATCTTCAAGAAGATGTAGTAAAGGTTCTGGAATCATATCACCCGCAAGTACAACAGGGTGAGTCCTGTAACGCAATAATTTCAAATGCCTATCTACAATTCTTCCTAATGGAGCACTCATAGTGATATAAGTAGCAATCCATGCCGGGAAAATCCACATAATTCTATTTTCAAAACCCCACATCGGTTGCCAAGGTAAACTAACATAATCAACTCTAAAATCAATAACTGTATCGGCCATCCAACTAAAAATACCAATAATGAATATCATTGTAAACATCATCGGTTTCATCATAGCGCCTTGCATAGCCATTTGTTCAGGCATCATTTCCATCTGTAATTTCTGCATTTTATCAATTTTAGCCGTATCCCGAGACATTCTTGCTTCACGCATCTGTTGACTGATTTGCTTACTACGATGACTATGGTGAGCTTGTTTCAAAGGATCCATAAAAAAAGAACGTATCACTGTATTTACAATCATTATACTAGAACCGAGAATAAAAACTGTTGGCACGAAATATTGTTCTAATCCTAAAGTGCCGAAAAGGAATGGCTCAATTACTGTACCTGCGCCGTCCGAAAGAGAGTTTCTCATTCCCGGGAACATCATCAATGACATCATCATTAAGAGAAGGAAAAGCATAGGTAACATTGCTGAACCCATTCCAGCGGGTTGGGTATCACCACTCGAACCAGCATCCACCATGACCACTTGGCTTCATACATATTGAATGAATACTTCGGTTAAGTTACTTCAATTTACAACATTGATTACTTGAAAGAATATCCACAAACTAAGCAGATTGATGCTCCTTTATCGCATTCGGACATACAAATTGGACAAAGATTTTGATTTTCTGAAATTTCTTCTATATTATTTTCAGACAAAGAATCTTTAGAATCGATTTCTAACTCCTTTTGAACTGATTGTTCAATAAAATTATTTTCTAAATCAACTGTTTCTTTAGCCTGATTTGAAATAGGAACTGAAATTAAATTTGTTTGAGAAACATTATCTGCCCATTCTGGAACATTTGGCTCATCATCTACCTCCTTTCCAAATGTTGCACCATGGAAATCTTGAGCATCTGATACTTTATATTCAGATTCAGTATCTCCTTGAATTTCGTATAATACTTCCACACGCTCATTGATTTCTATTCTACCAATTGCCCATGTAACTTTATTCCCATCTCTTGATGATTCCTTAGTAAACGATGAATCTTTTTCACCACTGACTGAAGATTTAACAGATGAATTTTCTATAGAAAAAGTTCCTGGGACTACGTCGTGTAAAGCTAAGTCATCGAGAGCTGAATCTGAGGTATTATGGAACATTAGTAAAATTTCATAACGCCCTGCTCCACCACCTGGAAACACCTCTTTACCGGTACTAATCTTTCTTCTACGATGAACTACTCTTACCACAGGAGGTCTTTCAACCGTTCTTGTTGCGACTGGGCCAAAGCGCTCCATACTGAAATCAGACCTTATTGGAGCCGCCAATAGTTCATTTTTTGGAGAAGGGTCAGGTGCGTTTAGAGGATATCGTATAATCAAAGTTTTTCCAGGTTTAAGACCTAGTCTAGAAGAGGTCCCTACAGTAATCCTCAAAGCATGTCCCGGATTATCTGGAGATATCAGTTTCTCTTCAATTTGATTACCATTGATTACCTCTATGCGATACTGATCATCATTCAATTCTAAACCTTCAATTTCTACATGTACCTTCTCAAGAGATGGAGGGATGAAAATACCTGGTATGTCATCTATTATTCTCATCACATTAATTGTTGCTGAACCCGTATTTTCTATGGTAATTGTTGCTTCTAAATCTGATGAAACATATGACTTAATTCTTGAAATATTAAATCTCTTTAGAATTTGAGCATCTAAGACAGACAAATTTTGTTCAGAAATCGTTATTGAACCAGATGATTGGACTGAGACACGGGGTAAGATAGAATACCTAACTTCTTGAGTGAAACTTGGTTGGTCGTCTGATTCAACTCTCTTTTCCATAGACTCCCAACTTCCTTCGGGAGGGATATCTTGTCTTAAATCAGAAAGATCTAAAATTGGAGATTCACGGCCTACTAACCTTACAGAAGCTCCTGAAAGTGAAACTACGAATGAAGATTTATTTTCAAAAACACATTTACAATGCCAAACTCCTGGACGGTCATCTTCAATCGCATTAACATAAGAAAATTGTCTACCTGAACTTGAAACATTTTCAAAACTAATTCTAGAAACTGTAGATTCGGCCTTGTAATTTACTTCTGAGGAACCTGCGGGGATTTTTTCGACAGAATTAATCAATACATTTGCCAGTATCGATAATTTCCTATTTTCACCAACTGACATCCGCCCAATTTCCCAAATTACAGTATTTTCTTCGATTGAATACTCTGGAGAGTTTGGAATTTGAAAATTAGAGGGAAAATTACGTGTTAGTGTAACATCGGTTAAAGACACATTAGAAATATTTTCAATTTCTATCATTATTAGGACTTCTTGAGGATTATCTGAAAATACTAATGAAAGACTGGCTTCCTGTTCTCTTTCAGACTCTGTATCAATTATTTCTCTAATATTTATCATTCTAGGACCATTTGAACTATATGGTATCGTAGTTACTTCTGTGGCTTCTAACTCCCTTACAGTAACTGTCTTACCTCCTAAATCTGTTGATGCAGTGTTGGATAATTCAACCTCAATATCCCATGCACGATGTTTTTTACTTGGGTTTTTAATTATCAACTCTCCATCAATAGTTTGTTTGAGAGAACTACCATCAGGATTAACTAAAGAAACCTCATTCTCACTAAGTATTGCATGTAATTTATCACCAGGAATTGAATCAACTTCTGTCGAAGGCCGTAAATGGTTAATAGATACTGAATTAGAAGTTGCATCATCATGACTTACTTGTTCGGTATCTTTTGAAATATCTTCATTTTCTGAAAGATCAAATACCGCTAGTTTATCAGATAATGACTTTTCCTCAGATTCCAAAGTTTCTGAAATTGATTCATGGGAAATAACTTCAAAACTTTGTGATGTTTCTTGAATATCCTGATCTGGAGGAAGAGGAGGAGGTTGTATATCTAATCCTGGAGGAAGAGGAGGAGGTGGTGGTGGTAAATCTGAATTCGGAG
>DAFS01000020.1:29175-47007 GCA_002495525.1 Euryarchaeota archaeon UBA89
CTAATCCTGGAGGAAGAGGAGGAGGAGGTGGTGGTAAATCTGAATTCGGAGGAGATATTTCAGAAATTTCTGAAAGAATATTATCTATTGAGTTTTTGATATCTTCAAATGAATCTTCAAGTTCATCAGAAATAATATTCTTTTCAATTAATTCCGGAGGAGGTAAATCGGTACCTTTCGGAGGTGGTGGAGGAATAGGTAAATCATCAGACATGCCAAATACACCGCGGGAGTTGAACTAAGACGTGGGTTAGATTGGTTTAATCATTCCTTGTCAAAGATATTCAAACATTAAGAAAACGAATGGTTGAATAATTAATTGTCTCAGGGTTGGTCATGAGTGCTCAAGACGCAACAGCCCCGCCAGTAATCTTTGTAGTTGGTACCGCGGGTGCAGGAAAGAGTTCTTTGGTTACTGCTTTTCAACGCTGGGCGAGATTTTTAGAAGTCGATGCGCTAACAATAAATCTAGACCCTGGTGCAGAAAGAGTACATTATGATCCAGAATTTGATGTAAGGGATTTAATATCTCTGTCAGATGTTATGTCTGAATATGACTTAGGTCCAAATGGCGCACAAATTCTTGCAGCAGATCTTGTGGCGGCCCAGGCAGAAGATGTCTTTGAGGAAATAGAAGGCATCTCAGGAGATATCTTAGTTGTTGATACTCCAGGACAAGTAGAACTTTTTGCATTTAGAGAAGCCTCTAGTCATCTAGTTCAAGTAATAGGGCAAGGAAGAGCTTGTTTGGTATTCCTATTCGATCCAATGTTGTCACAAACCCCTAGTGGATTTGTTTCGCAAATGCTATTGTCTTCAATAGTGCATTTTAGGTTAGGTCTGCCTACAGCAAATTTCCTATCAAAGTCTGATTTACTAGAACCAGAAATATTGGAGAGAATTATAGAATGGGGTGAAAATCTAGATGTTTTAGAGGCGGCTCTATATGAAGAATCTGCAGCTCATAGTCTTGATCAAGCACATACAGGACAAAGAGCAGAATTTGCGATAGGGCAACTAAGAATGATGCAACATGCATCGATACAACCAGGATTAATCCCCTTATCTAGTGAAGAAGAAGATGGATTAGCAGATGTACTTACGTTCGCACAATCTCTCTTCGGAGGAATGGCAGACTCTAGGGATGGTTTTCAAGGAGATATTGAACATGAATTATGAAAAAAGAGATTTAATGGCTATTGATGATTTTAAGGAAGATTTACCAGAAATTATTAATTGGGCGATTAACCTAAAAAATGATGATGAAATTTCTGAGGAATTCAAGCCTTTGGAAGGTATGACAATTGGTTCAATATATGAAAAACCGTCTACAAGAACAAGGGTTTCATTTGAGGTAGGAGTGAATAAGTTAGGTGGTCAGCCTCTAACATTATTATCTAATGATATTCAATTAGGAAAAAGTGAGTCTGTTTCAGATACAGCTGCCGTACTTTCAAGATACCTTGACGGAATCACTTACAGGTGTTTCAAACATACTGACGCACAGTTGCTTGCACAAAGTGCATCAGTGCCAGTAATCAATGCGCTGTCGGATATGCATCATCCATGTCAGGCAGCTGCTGATTTAATGGCTATCACAGAAAATAAAAAAGATCTAAATGGACATATTTCTTGGGTTGGTGACGGTAATAATGTCCTTCATGATTTATTACTTGCAGGTGTAATTCTAGGACATGATGTAAAATATGCCACGCCTGAAGGAATGGAACCAAATCAAAGAGTAGTTGATAGAGCCGTAGAAATTGGTAAGCAAACAGGGGCGAAAGTAGTTGCAACAAATGATCCTGTTGAAGCAGTAAGTGATGCAGGAGTTATCTACACAGATATTTTTGTCTCGATGGGTGAAGAGCACTTAAAAGATAAATTCGATGCATTTAATGGATTCCAAGTAAATGAAGAACTTGTTTCAAATGCAAATGATAATTATTTGTTCATGCACTGTTTACCAGCTCACAGAGGTGAGGAAGTAACTGATGCAGTTATTGATTCCAAGAATAGTATTGTTTTTGATCAAGCAGAGAACAGAATGTGGGCCCAAATGTCACTTCTGACGTATATGTGTAACCCAATTGCTTGGCAAGCATATAGAGATTTATATTAATGAACTAACTATAAATCCTAATAGGGTTAATTGTAATGATCTCTTAATCAACTTCTGTGCGTTCCTATCTTCAGCATATGCTAATTTTCTTTTTACTAAAAATATAGTCATCAATCCAGGGATTAACAATAAAAGATGATTTGGAGGAAATATCTCTAATGCGAATGGTGTTAATATTGCAACCATTGTCAAAAGCAATATCGCCCATGCTAGTACTCTAGTTTTTTCTACACCTATCCTCATTGCAAGTGTATTTCGTCCCTCATCACCATCCATGTCTTCGATATCCTTTACTATTTCTCTGGCTAAATTATAAGAAAATCCGATAAAGAATAATGAAATAACACGAGGTTGGGTTGGATTAAAAACACCCGCTGCTCCGAATAAAATTACCATACCTATAGATATGCTAATAGCAACATTTCCGGGTAAACCTCTATCTTTAAGCTTCAAACTATAATTAGTTGAAGATTCATAATTCGTAAGAAGAAAAATTGCTAGTATCCATATCAAGATTGATGGGGCCCAGTTTTCAAAACCTCCTTGGATTGTAGATGAAATATAACCTGCATAAACTAGGCAGGATAAAGAAATAAACATTAAAGCCACGGTAACCATTTTAGCATTATTAAGAGAGATTCTACCACTAGGGAGTGGACGGGTGGGTTGATTTAATTTATCAATCTCAATATCTAAGATATCATTTAATGCATTCCAAGAGCACATAAATGCCCAAACAGACAATCCGTGTAGAATGGTTATAGACGCTAAATCTCCCTTAGGTATTTGCCCCAAGGCTAATAATGAACCAAAAATTACACCGATGAGTCCTGTTAAAGAATTGCCAAATCGAAGTAATGTGAACCATGAACTAACGGTGGACTGCTTACTCATGATAGTTTTACCAAGTCATCTAACTTGAGTCCTTCCCCGTTATGAACTCATACAGTAACTATTTGGGTACTTAGTGACCATAGGCAGACTGTATAGGTACTACCTCTAAATTGTCCTCGTACATGTCCTATTTTCTCAAATCTATTGTCTTTAGCCAATATATTTCCAACCTGGTTCATGGTAGCTCCCCACTTAAACCTACTATTCAAATGGTCAAATATTTCAACCGTATTAGCAGTATTATTTTCATGAAGATATGTTTCAACTTCATTCCTTAAACGACTTGTTTTTGACATTAAGCCACCTCAATAATTTCTAATTTTGATCTGTTATATCTTGTTATCAACCCATTCCATCCAGTAGTACTAACTTCAATATTCTTTGATTTAATCGAAATTGGCATCCATGAATCCGAAGATATATTTCCATCGAAGTTGACTAATACATCATCGATAGATTTTTTCACACCAGAATCAGTCTTATTTAGGCTGGAAAAAGTTACTAGTTTAAATGGATCTGGTTTTTTCCTGTAAATTACTGATGGTTGCGTATTCATACTCGTTATCATGTTTTGTGGTTTGTTCTTTAGCATATGAATAAAGATTAGAGGGGCCAGGCTGAAAGTGAAAGTGAAACTGTTACATTATACTACTCAAGCCACTCTTTTCTTAAATGAAAGTAAACTCGAAGGCTTACAAGGCTCGTGTAGTGTAGTGGTCCATCATGAAGCCCTCTCGAGGCTTCGACCCGGGTTCAAATCCCGGCACGAGCACCAAAAAAATCTCTTTAATCAATAATAATAGTCTTAAGCACTCCTTCGTTGGCGTAGTAAGGTTCGAATGCGTGTAGAGCAAGATGTTAAGTTAACCTTTGAAGATGTACTAATACGACCTAAGCGCAGTACGCTGGTTTCTAGATCAGATGTCACACTAGAGAGAGAATTTAAATTTAGGCATTCAAGTACAACTTGGTCTGGCGTACCAATTGTTGCTGCGAATATGGATACCACTGGATTATTTTCAATCTCCAAAATTTTACAGCAACACAAAATGATTACATGTCTGCAAAAGTTCTATGCAACTAGGGAATATGCTGCTGCATGGGATGATAACATTGACCCTAACTTCATTGCTGCTACTTGTGGCTCCACAGAAGAAAGTCTTACATTGCTAAAAAGAAAAATGGCCACTAATGAAAAAATTAAATTTATTTGTATTGATGTAGCTAATGGTTACAGGGAAGTTTTTCTGGATTTTGTGAGAACTACTAGGGAGAACTTTCCTGAAAAAATTATCATAGCAGGTAATGTCGCCACTAGAGAAATGACTGAAGCACTAATTCTTGCGGGTGCGGATGTTGTCAAAGTAGGGATAGGCCCGGGTTCTGTATGCACTACTAGAAAAGTAGCAGGTGTTGGATATCCACAACTTAGTGCCATCGCTGAATGTGCTGATGCTGCACATGGGCTTGGAGGGCATGTAATGGCGGATGGAGGTTGTTCATCACCAGGACATGTAGCAAAGGCATTCGCTGCAGGAGCAGATTTTGTAATGCTTGGAGGTATGTTTGCAGGTCATGATGAGTCTGGCGGTGAGTTAGTAGAAGGAAAGAACGGAAAAATGTACAAATCATTCTATGGTATGTCCTCATCTAAAGCTATGGAAACGCATTATGGCGAGGTAGCTAAACATAGGGCTCCAGAAGGGAAAGAAGTTAGAGTTCCATACAGAGGTCCTCTTTCTGTAACAATTCAGGCAATTCTTGGAGGAGTTCGTTCTGCATGTTCTTATGTAGGTGCACGTAGAATCAAAGATCTACCGAAATGTACAACGTTCATTCGAGTGACTCAGACTACAAATGAAGTATACCAAAGATTCAATGTTGAAGAATAGTCTAATTAGCAACTATTTACTTTAGTCCAAGATTCTTCACTGCTTTCAGATTCATCATACAAGTAATAAGAGGTTTGAGATAAATCGCCAGCATTATTTGCATAGCTATAACTCACGCTAATGTCCAAATGATAACATCCATAATCACTCTCTGTCCAATCAGATTTAGGAATTACAATATTTCCTTCACCAACCTCTACATTACTCTCAGAACCCATCAATGCAATTTCCGAACCAAATAAGCCAATGTTACTCATGTAACCGCCACCATATTGACCACCCATTCCATCCCATGTTGCTTCACCATGTGGACCACTTGAAGAATAATAACCACCATTAACTGTAACCTCAGGATACTCTATTGCATCTGATTCCCCGTCAAGAGATAGGGTGGCAATGAAGGAGTAGTCAGCATATGGCAGAGCACCTGGGATAGAACTTGAAGAACTAATTCCCACATAGGCAGACAATGAAATTCCGGAAACACATCTATCCATTGAACCACAATCATCGGAATTAGTAGACATGGAAGGTGTTGCTACAGAATATAATGAAGTAATATCTCTTGATAGAACTAAAGAATCTAAAGCAATGTCTTCAACAATAGTATCACCGTTATCAATATTTATCGTCATGGTATATACCGAATCCGAACTAGGTAGCGCATTCCCAGAATAAAAATCAGAGGTCGGTATCGTAAATGTTCCATAATCGCCTAGGCCGTCACTCTTGTCGATATTGAATGTATATTCATTAGAAAAAGTTGAAGAAGAGCCATGATAGATTGTTACAAGTGCACCGTGGCTTCCACTACCGCCATTTTGTCTAATTTTAATTTCAAGCTCTTCTCCGGAATCATCAAAATCTACATCCCCCACAGAAATATCACCAACCAATAATATAGAAAGTAAGAATGGGAGACCAAGTAAAATTATATAAGTCCCAAAAATTGCAAAAGATTTTTTCATATCTAATCCATTACCGCCGGCAAAAGTAGGTATACCAATTTTTAATTTCCACCAAACGAAACTTAATGAGACAAGTATTATTATTGGTGAAAGAATGTTTAGCGATATAAAATCCAGGTATATTCCAAACCACATTACAATGAAGAATGGTACAATTGCGCCGTAAGACAGAGTAATTGCGATCTCCTTTATTGAAGAATCATTACTATCTGGAATTATAGCTGCATTCACCAATGCTTCACTAATTTCGCCTTCAGATTTCTGGGCTGCTGCCTTTTGTAAAAGTCCACTATCACTCATCTGGTACTCACCTTCAGCCATCTACGATAAATAATTGGTTATCAACCCGTTGACAGATGCAGTCAATAAAATAGGTTTAAACTACTATTTTAGAATAAACGGGAATCAAGAACTCTTAACTCTCCATCGCCATCATCATCTTCATCATCATTATCGTATACTCTGAATCTTCCTGCAATCGCTGCAGCTGCTAGAGCTGTAATCATTGTAGTACCAATTAGTTCGAAACCAGGAAGGTAAACTCCACGGATGTAAAGAGTAACTGATTGTATTTGAGAATTAGGAATTCCTTCAGTCCGTACAGAATAATCAGAAGTTGCTTTGAATTGTAAATTATAATATTTGTCAGTCCATCCTTGGTTCTTAGGAGTTCGAATTTGAACCCTAACTTTTTCAGGAGGTGATTTAGATTCTATCTCGACATTTACTAGAGGAAGGCTGAGAGTGAATCCTTCGTCGCTTAGTTCGTCATAGTTAGCAATCTCGATGTTCATTCTATCTAATGCGTTACCGTCATTGTATACGTCATATGTAACCATATAATCTACTTTAGGTCTCAACTGGATGAATGCGAGTTCAGAAGCAACTCTGAGCCTGCTAAATTGTTTAACAACTGCTAGAACTTTGTAAGTTGTAGGAGTTCCGGGGTATGCAACACCATTTGCTTGCGACACAGTAGCAGTGATAGAAATCTGATGTTGTCCTTCAGACATTTGTAAATCACCTCTCAAAATTACTTGAAAACTTGTTTGGAGACCTGAACCAACAGTTAGAGATGCCGGTCCTGCTGAAACAAGAGCACCTGATTGAATAACTATGTCAACCTTAATTTGGTGAGCAGATGGATTCTCTAGATCGCAATTAACAATTGAGGTTCTTGTGGAACCAGGATATGTCTCAATAGGTTGAGGATTTTCACAAGTTAAAGACACGTCTGGAGTTACACCTTGAGCATGTACTGCTGCTGCACCAGCCCACATACTTAGAAAGTAAACTGCCAGTAATATTAGGACTGGTCTTACTGAGCGGGCAGATGTCATAACTTCAATCCCGTGTGAAACTGTATTTTAGGGTTCTCACTATTAGAGCATGAAAAATTGATGAAATGATAGTTATTTGAAAAAATGATTATATGCTAAAAAACAGGAAATAAGTACAATTTATGGTGGACCCGACCGGATTTGAACCGATGGCCACTCGGTTATGAGCCGAGCGCTCTAACCAACTGAGCTACGGGTCCTTGGAACGACTCGAATGCGACTCAGAGATGAACCTTATTATCAAACATACAAGAAAATTAATGTATAATTGAGATTTTCTAGATAAGTTTGAGGAGAGAAAAGGGTGAAATTATCGCTGACTATATCTGAATCTGTATTAGTAACTCAGAAGAACTATTTAGAATATATTCTCATTAAAAATAAAGGTTTAGGTGAAAAAAAATACACTAGGTTTACACTGTAACACTTATCTCCTTGATGCTTTCGTGTGGGTATTGAGTGAACAGCATGTTAGACGGAATGAAGAAGAATAGTGCAACAACAATGTTAGTAATTGGAATAATGCTAGTTGCAGTGAATGCAACATTAATTACATCCACATTTGATGGATTGATTTCTGATGGAATGGCTCAACAAGTTACTGATGCTTATGATGAAGAAGCAGATTTTGATGATGAATGGGCTACGTCCACATCTGAAACAGTATACTTTGGATATAACTTAACAGATATTGAGGCATTATCATCTGATGACCCCTCAAATGCATATACGAAAGTAGGACCATGGATATATAATGTCACATCACACAAAGAAATTCTAGACTGGAATAACGAAGAAGGTACTATGACTTACTCAGAATATGAAGTATTCGAATGGTGTGAAGAATGTACATGGTTAGATCGTGATGGCAGTATGGGTCCAGTAGGTGAAACATATGATTCAGTACCTGGTACAAATGATTTCAGAAATGTCAATATCTTATGGACTGCTCAAAGTATTGGTGCGATCGGTCCTGTTGGGTTCGATTATGGTGAACCATTTGCAAAGGCCGGCTTTGCCACAAATATGATGACGCTAGAGCTCTCAAGTAAAGCTCCTAGTATCTGGTCTGCAGAAGATACTGAAGATAGTATAACAGAAGCATCTGCAGGTTTACAAGCGGCAGGTATGGATTCTGCATCTGCTGATGCGGCAGCACCTGGCTATGTTATGAGTGTTGCATATTCTTCTTGGAATGCTAGTTCAGCAGCAGGAATAATGACTCCTGATTTTACTTCATCAGCAAATATAATCTTGAATGATGCTGTAGATCCTTCAACTGGTATTTGTATAGCTCTTACTTGTGACTACGGACATATGTTAGTAGCAGGAATGGGAGAGCCTAGTGAATCAGTAACCCCTATGAGAGCGATGTTGTATGGATATGGAGATGTCACAGAGCCTGAAAGAACTCACATAGATTGGGCTGTTTACGCACTGGCGGGAACTAATTTCCTAGGTCATGGTGGAGGTGCTGATTTGACAACTGTTGACAATAATAGAGAAAGATTACTAGAAGTCAGTGGAGTAGATATTGCAAATCCAGATGCACTGGAGCATGTTTTATTCGGAATTGGTGAAACTGGTTTAGCAGAAGGGATTATTCAAGAAACTGACTTCAATGGACTTCCATTAAACGGTAATATATTATTCCTACTCGGTGCATCTGCTAATGCTTTTGAGGCTATGGGAACTTATGGAATAGGACTGTCACAACTACTAGGTTTAGCTGATTATGCAGATTGCTGGTTGGGAAGTGGACTTCTTTGTTCAAATGTAGAAGAATTCCCTATGATACTAGTCGGAGAAAGTGGAACAATGAATTCTGATGAGTGGTGGATAGAAGCTTTCGGCGGAGAGGAACCATTGCAAGGAGGTTACATTCCTTTGGGCCTTAATATGGGACCATTTGAAGGTCTAATCGACATGTCTCCAGAAGACGTAAGAAGACTTCTATATGATGGAGAATATGCAATGTGTGGACCAGATCCTGCTCTTGGAGCATGCACAACTGAATTCGGTTCAGAGTTTATGTATGGAGAGGCTAGTGGTAAAACTCTACCACAGGGCTCCGATGGAGCTGAAACAGGTGGTGAAGTATCAGACTGGAATGATGAATATGTTGCGAACCTCTATCAAATATCAGAATTAGAAGCTCAGGCATTTAGAAGTTACATCAAAAATTTCATGGTAGATATTGTAGTCCCTACATTACTGACATTCCAGACAGGTTCTGAGGCTTACACTACGCAGACGGTCGATCAGTGGTTATTCGGTTCATGTGATGCAGTATTAGAATTCCAATTCGGAGCAGAAAACTGTTTCTCAAGTCTGGAAACAAATAAGACATACTATGGGTCAATATCAGAAGATCATCCTGAAGGCATGTCTACTGGAGATTATTCTGCATATGTAATGAGCACTAAAGGAGATACAATTGGACAAAGATTAATGCAAGGCTACGTCAATTCAGATGGTGATGGTCTTTGTGATTATGATTATAGTGCTGGAGGTGTATTCCTTGGAGCGAACATTGAATGTGAAGAAGGTCAAGTTTATGGGATGACAGAATATTTGACATGGAGGGCACCACACAGAGATAATCTGAATTATGGATTAATGGAAGAAGCTGTTGGTTCAAGCGTTGATTATGCAGTACTAGAGAATACTATTGGTGCCATTGGGACTTCAGATGATTCATTTCAGTATAATTTAGGTGGCTATGCAGTAGCTTCAACAGTAGTTGGAAAAGAAGTAGATTTCAAAGGAATTCCAATGATTGAACACAGCATTGAATTAGATGCTACTCAACACAATATCCAATCAAAATTAATCCCACCTAGTTTGTCTCCTGTTTCAGTGACTCCGGGCGTATTGGGACTTTACTTTAATGGGAATGTAGACATGAAGGTTGAACCTAATACTAACGCGGTAATGTATGGTCATGGAACTTTACAATTCGTTTTAGATATTAGAGGGCTAGGATATGATAGTCCAGACCTAAGTGTAGGCGCTACTGATGCCTATCCAGTATTCGAGATTGCTATCCACAGTGAAATAGGCGACGAAGATGCTGAAGGAGTTAGAGGAGCAACTGATAGTATGGGAATTATGGGATTCACTAACCTTGATGCTCCTGCACCAATTAGTTACTTGAATATTATACAATTAGTAGTCTATCTTGTAGGTTTAGGGCTGGCTGTAAATGGTGGCATGAAAATGTCATCAAAGAATGAAGAAGAATAGATTGAGCTTTGAGAACCTTAATTCAGAAGGGTTCAATGATTCGACCTTAACCGCCTTTACAGAGTGATGCTGTGAGACTGAAACATATAGATCGTATTCGAGCTATTGCTATTCTCTGTATGGTTCAGGTCCATACTGCTGCGATAATACCTCCTGAAGGGATTTCGGTTGGTCATCCAATCGCATTTATTTCTGCAGCAATAGGAGGGATGGCAGCACCAATGTTTGTTACTATTTCAGGATGGGGGATATATCGTAGCGCTATCAGAAGAAGAAAAATCGCAGATAATGATTTTTCTTCTTGGATGTCTTGGATTATCCCCCGCATCACTATACTAACTATTTGTCAATTATTGGTTAACTCAGCATTAATGATAGATAGGGGTGGAAGATTTGAGTGGATGACTCCGGGGGTTCTGACATTATTGGCATTAGCATCTCTAATAGGGCCTCTGATAATATATTTAACAAAGAAACAACGATTTTCTATGATGCTAATATTTATGATTTCACCTCTAATTATTGGCGATCTTAATGGAACTGATTTTTATTGGAGTGAAAGGGTATCGTCTATTGGAATTGAAGGATGGATTGAGAGACTTATATTGAATGGCACCTATCCAGCATTACCATGGTTATCGTTCATATTTTTAGGGAGTTTATTAGAAGGATATAAAGAAAACTCAGATAATCAAAATATGATAGTTAAGACTGGTCTATTCGTGATTCTAGTAAGTATGATTTATTCATTCTATGAAAAAATACCATGGGCTCTTACCGAAGGTAATGCAACACTAACCTTTTTTCCAGCAAATACCATGTTTATGCTCACTTCCGGTATATTCGTAGTAATAATATTCAGAATTTTAGAAGGTAGAGAAACATCAGGGGGGGAGCCTTTTGGAGGAGAAAGAATCAGCTGGTTAGAACCTGCTGGAAGATTATCTCTAACGATATATGTAGCGCACTTTATTTTACTAGGAATTATTGCAAATGAAATGCAGGACCAACCGCGGTTAGAAATCTATACTGCATTTTTATTGACGATCTTGCATACATCCATATGGATTCCTTTATCTATATGGCATGAGAAATATATCCCTAAAATTTCTTTTGAAGAATTACTTAGGAAGTTCAGTTAATAGTGGTAGTCCAACTTATTGGACCAAACCAAACGCTGTTTTCTCCATTAGATGCTTGGATTCTTCCATAATAAGTAGTGCCGCTTGATAAATCTGAAATTGTTGTCGAAAAGTTTCCGACAAAAGTATCTCCTAGATTATTATTAAAATTCCAACCTGAAACCTGATTACCCATATCACTGATACCATAATAAAAGGTCAATGAAGTACCAGTCCCATTATCGTATGTTTCCCAGGAAATATCTACTGAGTTTGAGGTTTCATTGTCCGGTGCAATATCTCTAATTATTGCATCATAAAAGAAAAAGACTTCTCTAAGTGGATCATCAACCCAAACTGGGTAATGAGAGAGTGAGTTGAATGTCTGTTGCGTTAATGGAAATCCCCAAGCTGAATGATACGGTGCTAAATTATATCCTGTAGAATTAGAAAGATGCAGGACCCATGCATTGAATTCCTCATCCCCATTTGAAGGCACTTCAGCAGAGGGGAGGGTGTAATAGACAGATAATGCCTCTGTAATAGGGTCCCAGCCCCATTCCTCCTTAATCAGAATATATGTGTCTAAAGCTATCCAAACTGACCAGTTTGAGATATTGGAACCATCATTAAAGTAAGACTCCATTCGTGTGATTCTTTGTTCAGGATCTACTGCGTTATGACCATTTATTCCAACCAATTCTTCCATCAAATATACGCTGGCAAAGTTACACCCTGTTTCAGTAGTTCCCGGAAGTGTTGAAGGCATCCACTGATGGTTGTGACCCAACTCATGGAACATTCCCCAATCTCCATTTTCACTCATTTGTGTGTAATTAACAACATCTGGTACACTGAGATCATGCGCCATAAATGGATAACCTGAATGCATCCAACCGGCTGAAATCTGAGCATCGAATACCGCTCTTTCAACTCTAGGCCATGGCTCAAACCCATACAATTCATGCTCCATATTCAAAGCACTATCCCACCAATTCATCAATTGACTAGGATTATTCAGATTACGTATTTCAGAACTGGGAACAGTCATGATAAAATTATTAGAAACTAATTCAGCCCAAGGAGCAGGATTATTTTTCTCTGAATAAATCCATTCAAAATCTGAAGTTTCACCTAGTACAAACATTGGTGCTCTAACGGCTCCAGAAATAGTCAAATTAATTTCTCCGTATTCAGAACCTGCAGGAATATGGACAAAAATCGGCCCTCCAAAGGCATTTGCTACCTCTATCGAAGTATTTTCTACAGGCCATGTAGTATATATTCTAGAATGGCGCTTGATAATATCTTTACTCCAAAGACTATCAGTATGAGCACCTATTAAAATTGAAAAACCTAAGTCAGAAGTTACTTCATCAACAGTTACAGTAACTACCTCACCAGGAGCAGCATAAAGCCCCGTAGACATACGTATGGAACTTCTAGGGTTGGAATAACCGAAATTACTGGGAAGACCACTTTGAGTTCCATTAACGGTAACAGTTCTAGTTATTCTAGTCGCATTCGAAGGCACTTCACCGGGGAACTCTACATGGCTAGGATGGATTGGTAATTCATCGGCAGGGAGACTAAACATCAAGGCATCCTCTAATCGTAAAATAATATCAGAAACAGGATCTACTCCTAGTTCGTAACCAGTATTACTCCAAAGTGTAGAATAGGGGATAACAGTATATCCTGTTGTATTCACTAGATATCGTAGAGGTGTCCAAAAATTAGTATAATCAAGAGTTACGACCCAGGTACAATCAGAAAGTGCAGAATAGGCTGCAGACGCATCTTCGGAACTCATCTCAACTCCATCAATTCTATCTGCAAGTACTCCAGAAATTGCATTACTAATTGTTGAATATTCATTAGGCATATTTTGAAAAAAAACCTCATTATACCCCCAATCACTAGAAACAAAAAGACCTGTGTCTTTTGCAATCTTGTTTCCAGGATAGTTATGAGCTACATCGGAATTTGAGTAGGACCAATACCATGCATGTCCGCCCATTATTAAGCCACCTCCTGATAGCATAAAATCTACTAGAGCATTATTATCTGAATCATCATGACCATTCCAAAACTCATCAATTAAACAATCAAGACCACTTAAGTCTGAAGGAGTTATTGAAAGGTGAACATTATGGCCTGCTTCTATTAATTTATCTTCAAAATCATCGAATCCTGAACCATATGCTAATCCGACTTCTGCATTTTCTCCACATACCCACTCAACGGCTCTCAATGAGAATGGATGGTTTTGAGAATCTACCCAACTTTCATGTCCATAGCCTAGAATTTTTCCTTTACCCACATGAGATGCAGATACTACTGGGATTCCACTTGATTCAAATGCCACAGGAAATGACCACTCTCCAATTGGTAAAATTGGAGATGGCCAACCACCGAAATCTGCCTCTCTCATTCCTCTCAACAAATCATTTTGATCAGCGCGTAAATCATGGACTACAATGGAAATAGTTAATCCAACAGACCCACCTGTATTATTTGCCCAAACTGTATATTCTCCCCAGTTAGTTCGAGAGTCAGGAATACCTGAAATACTTCCATTATCATTCAAAATTAAGCCAGAAGGAAGTTCAGGGTGAACTTCCCAAGTATTAATCTCTGGACCATTATTAGTAACTGGAATTGAAATACTTTTATTCGACTTAAGAATATATTCGGATCGCGGCCAAAATATCTCATCAGGAGGTAGGCTACTGATAGTTACATCAATCATAGTTGTAGAATAACCACCTGAATTGTTAGCCCATATTTGATAATAAATTGTATCTTGAATTATACTAGGAATTCCAGATATTTCACCCGTTTGGAAATCCAAATTGAGACCTTGGGGGAGATTTGGATATATCTCCCAACTTTCCGGCGTACCACCTGACCAAGTCGGTGTTAAGCTTGGAATAATCTCATTAACAGTCAAATCAAGATTATATGGTTCATAGAGAATATTTATTGGGGAAATGTCAATGACTGAAAGAAGAAAATTAATTGTGATTGAACCTCCTGAGTTCGTAGCAGTCACATAATGTTCCCTTAGAGCGTGTAATTCCGAAGGATGGCCTGTTATTGAGCCGTCATTAGTATTGAATAATATGCCTTCAGGTAAAGGAGGTTCAATTGTCCAATTGATTACTTCTCCACCTTCAATACTTGGAAACTCAAATATAGATTCACCAAGAATCCATTGAAATACATGGCTAGAATAAGATAAATTTCCAGGCCCTTCATGGATGGCGATTATTCTAATATCAGTATACGCTGAACCCCCTGAATTAGAGCCTGAAACAGTATGGTTGCTATCTCCAAGTTGCTGAACAATGCCTGATATTTCTCCAAAGGGCCCAATTTCAAGCCCAACAGGTAACTCGGGAATGACTTCCCAAATTTCAATTAGTCCTCCTGAAGTAAAGGGATTACTAAGGCCGCAGGGTATTGAAATTTTACAAAATATCTCATTTGATGAGTAATTAATACTCTCAGGAGGCTGTGAAAAAATCTCTATCTTCAAAATGAAAATACTAGAACCAATTACGTTTTTAGCAATAATTGTATAACTCGTCGGCAAACTTTCAGATTCAGGAGTACCTGAAATAACACCAGTATCTAGATCTAATGCTATTCCTTCAGGCAACCTTGGATTAACTAACCAATTTTGTGGTCCATCTCCTGTAAAACTCGGGGTCAATGCTTGCATATCTTGACCAACAACGAGAAATAATGTTTCTTCACCATAATCTAAGTTTTTTGGAGATGTCATCAGTCTACAGTAGTCACCAGTAAAAACTTCATTGAAGAAACAGTCATCTTCGGTTTCTCCATCAATAACACAAGTATGGTCAGTTGGTTCTAATTCGCAATTCACTAATTCAGAACTTGTTTCATCCTCTCCAAATAATGACAAACACCCGGGAGTTAAAATTAGGAATGTCAACAGAATAGCTAATGCTTTAATTGAAGACATATTATTGCTATTGAAGATTTCTTCATAAAGTATACCTTAACATAATTATTCTAGATTTGGATATGCTGGACCGCTCTCAAAACAATATTTTACTGTTTGGAAATTTGATTTAAAGGATTTGACATCTAATCTAATTTTTGAGGAATCATGATTTTTGATTAATGCTCTCGCAAAGAACTGGGCTACATCAGTCATCTCATCAGTGCCCATACCGACCCTAGTTAACTCAGGTACACCTAGCCGCAGTCCACTTGGTTGCATTGCCTTAGTGTCACCTGGTAGCATGTTCATATTTGTAATAATTCCAGAATTCTCAAGTATTTCTGCTGCTTTTCGTCCGGCTCCTGAATCAATTTCTCCATGACGCGTCAACACCTGATGGCTGGCAGTGTAGCCTCGGTCTTCAGCTAATACATCAAATCCTTCAGCAGCCAATGCTGCGGCTAAAGCTTGAGCATTAGCAACGATGTCTTTTGCATATTGTACTCCAAATTCCTCAAACTCTGCAAGAGCCACTGCTTTACCTGCTACATGATGAAGATGATATGACGAGCAAGTGCCAGGAAATATAGAATTGTTTAGTTTACGATGAAATTTTTCATCAGATGAATTGGACAGAACAAAACCTCCCTGAGGCCCTGGGAATGTTTTATGACTACTTCCAGTCATAACATCTGCTCCCTCTCTAAGTGGGTCCTGAAACTGGCCACCGGCAATTAATCCGAGTACATGTGCCCCGTCATACATTACTTTGGCACCAACTTCGTGAGCTGCATCAGAAAGTTCTTTCAAAGGAGTTGGGAAAAGAAATACAGATTGTCCAAAAAGTGCGAGATTAGGGGAGGTTTCTCTTATGATTTTCACGGATGCATCAACATCGGGTTCCATTCTATCAATATCCCAAGGATACGTTACAAGATTCAGCCCTCTGACCCCCACAGCACCCATCCTTGCATGAGAAATATGTCCTCCATCAGCAGTTGATACTGCTGTAATAGTATCTCCTGGCTTGGCTAAAGCCTTCAATGAAGCCATGTTGGAAACCGTTCCAGAGATAGATTGGATGTTTGTAAAGCTACAATTAAATACGCGCTTAGCAGACTCTATACCAATAGATTCGATAGTATCAAAATCATCACAACCTTGGTAATATCTTTTACCAGGTAATCCTTCAGCATACCTACCATGAAGATCTGAATTTACAGCGGCTGCAACTAGGGGGGAAATTATATTTTCACTGGCAATCATAGGTAAACTATCTCTGTAATGTATTCCTGAAGATTTTACTGATTCAAGAATTTCACCGGCTTGGGATCTCGCATCCATGGTACTTCATGGGGGACAGGTCAAAGAGTTTAGCGGAACAGAGTTCTCTGAATAAATAGAATATTGTACGGAAAAAAAACATTATTTTTCTATGAATCATTAGTGAGCAAATAAAAAAAACAACCCAATAAATACAATAACTAGTAATTACACGAAATAATGTATGAAGAGTAAAAAACGTATGACTGCTGTTTTGGTAATATTACTTGTCTTATCTGTTTCTGAAACTACTTTCGGGTATAGTAGCGGCGTTACAGGATCTTCAACAAATGGTTGTGGATGTCATGGAAGTAGTGGAGGGATCACCCCTACATTTTCAGGAATACCGAATGCAGGGTACGAAGGAAATACATCATACACAATGAATATTGGAGGTACTGGAGGTCCATCAGGAACTAAAGGGGGATTTAATTTAGATGCAGACTTAGGTTCTTGGTCGAATCCTAGCGCCAATGCTAAATTGCAAAATGGAGAAGTTACTCATTCAAATTCAAACTCAAGATCTTGGAGCGTTACATGGACGGCTCCTGCCAATGATTCTGGAAATGTGACATTTTCACTTGCTGTAAATTTTGTTAATGGAAATGGAGGTACTGGAGGGGATGATTGGGCTACAGATAGTTGGATTATATCTCAACAAGCTAATTCAAATGGAGATTCAGATGGAGACGGTTGGTCTGATGCTGATGAAGCATCTTGTGGCACTGATTCATCAGATAACACTTCGATTCCTACGGACACTGATTCGGATGGGATTTGTGACCCCATAGACAGTGACGATGATGGAGACGGTTGGTTAGATACTGACGAAGCAGCTTGTGGGACTGAATCAGATAATTCTACTTCAATCCCTACCGATACTGATTTGGATGGGATTTGTGACCCCATAGACAGTGACGATGATGGAGACGGTTGGTCAGATACTGATG
>DAFS01000020.1:47316-47718 GCA_002495525.1 Euryarchaeota archaeon UBA89
GTTGGTCAGATACTGATGAAGCATCATGCAACACTGATTCTTTAAATTCTAGCTCTATACCTACTGACACTGATTCAGATAGTATATGTGACTTAATTGATGAGGATGATGACAATGATGGATGGTCAGATGAAGACGAGTCTAGTTGCGGAACTGATTCTCTAAATTCAAGCTCTATACCTACCGATACTGATTCAGATGGGGTTTGTGACCCAATAGACAGTGATGATGACGGAGACGGTTGGTCAGATACTGATGAAGCATCTTGTAACACTGACTCTCTTAACTCAAGTTCAATCCCTACGGATACTGATGATGATAGAATTTGTAATCTAATTGACGAGGATGATGACAATGATGGATGGTTAGATGAAGATGAGTCTAGTTGCGGAACTGATTCTC
>DAFS01000020.1:48024-69233 GCA_002495525.1 Euryarchaeota archaeon UBA89
AATTCAAGCTCTATACCTACCGATAATGATTCGGATGGTATTTGTGATTTAGTGGATTCAGATGATGACAATGATGGATGGTTAGATGAAGATGAGTCTAGTTGCGGAACTGATTCTCTAAATTCAAGCTCTATACCTATCGATACTGATTCGGATAGTATTTGCGATTTAGTAGATTCAGACGATGACAATGATGGTTACTCAGATGAAAATGATACATTCCCGCTAGATAATAATGAATGGATAGATAGTGATGGAGATGGCAGAGGAGACAATGCAGATGTCGATGATGATGATGATAATTGGACAGATCTAGAAGAAGCAGAGTGTAATACTGATTCATTGAATTCCTCATCAATTCCTTTGGATACTGATGATGATCATATATGTAATTTAATTGATGATGATGATGATGGGGACGGTGTAATCGATGAATTAGATTTGTTCCCCCTAAATGCTAATGAAACTTTAGACTATGATTCGGATGGTACTGGAGATAACTCAGATTTAGATGATGATAATGATGGATGGCTAGATTCTGAAGAGGAAATTTGTGGTTCGGAAAGTCAGAACATTAATTCATTACCTGAGGACTTAGATATGGACATGATTTGTGATATTATGGATAGTGATGACGATAATGATAATATTGATGATTTGCTAGACGTATTCCCGATAGACCCAAATGAATGGTCGGATCTAGACCAAGATGGGATTGGAGATAATGAAGACTTAGATGATGATAATGATGGGTGGTCAGATACTGATGAATCATCTTGTGGAACTGAATCAAACAATTCACTATCTTTACCCATAGATACTGATTCAGATGGTATTTGCAATTCAGTAGATTTAGATGATGATGATGATGGAGTTGAGGATATTGATGATGCTTTCTCATTAGATCCTAATGAGAGTGATGATCTAGATGGGGATGGTATTGGAGATAATTCAGATTTAGATAGAGATGGCGATAATGTAGAAAATGGAATCGATATTTTTCCAGACAATCCTAATGAGTCAATTGATAATGATGCAGACTCAATCGGAGATAATGAAGACTTAGATGATGATAATGATGGGTGGAATGATAGTATTGAAATTGAATTAGGATATGACCCACTTAATCCAGAGGAATACCCTCTTGACACAGATAGTGACGGTATTGAGAATAAAATAGATACTGATGATGATGGGGATGGGGTCTCTGATTCTATAGAAAACTCTTGTAAAACAGATCCATTAGATTCTAATTCGTTCCCTTCAGATTTCGATAATGATGAAATTTGCGATGAATTAGATATTGATGATGATAATGATGGAGCATCAGATACGCTAGATGCATTTCCATTTGACCCTATAGAATATTCTGATTTAGACTCAGATGGAATTGGAGATAATGCTGATGATGATGATGATGGAGATGGGTGGACCGATTATCAAGAAAGTAAGTGTTTTTCTAATCCTCAAGATAGTAATAGTTTACCTCTAGACACAGACAATGATGGAATTTGTGATTCGATGGAATCTGAAGAATCATCAGGATTACCAGGTTTTGGACTTATTAGCACGATTTTTATAGTTGCATTCGCAGCGTTCGCACGAAAGAAATGATGGCGCCGACAGCAGGACTCGAACCTGCGACCTGTGGATTAACAGTCCACCGCTCCACCAACTAAGCTATGTCGGCCTAACCTGCCCGCCTGCTCTATCATTCATCAATTAATCGGAAGAAAAGGCACCCTCTTCGATTAGTAATCTCATCTTAGTCTCAACTCCGCCTAATCCACTATATCCTCCTAAACTTCCATCTGATTTCACCACACGATGGCAAGGTATAATTGGAGCATATGGATTCTTCGCACAAGCATTGGCAACTGCTCTAGAAGAATTCGGATGACCTACAGATTCTGCAACTTGTTTGTAAGTTCTAACTTCTCCAGAAGGAATATTCTTTAGTTCATTCCAAACTTTAATTTGGAAATCAGTACCAAGTAGTTTTATGATTTCACTCCCATTCTATAGTCCCAGGAGGTTTATGAGTAATATCATAAACTACACGATTAACCTGTCCCTTTAGGGCGTTAGTTATCTCAGTACTAATTGAAGAAAGAACTTCATGCGGTATTGGAGAATACTTAGCACTCATTCCATCAAGACTGGTAACTGCTCTCACTACTACAGTTTCACCGTGAACTCTAGCATCTCCATGGACGCCAACAGAGCGGACAGGTAACAGAGCAGCAAAATATTGCCAGGGTAAATCGCACTTACCTTCTGAGGCTGCATCTTGGAGCCTCATTTCTACTATGGAACAGGCTTCCCTGCAAGCCTCAACTCGTTCTTTAGTTAGATCTCCAAGGACTCTAACTGCTAGACCGGGGCCAGGAAATGGTTGCCTTTCACTTGATTTGATTTTTAGTTCACGGGCTATTGAGCGAACTTCGTCTTTGTAAAATTCACGTAATGGTTCTACGATATCTAATTCAACATCATCTGGAAGACCACCTACATTATGATGAGATTTAATGACATCACGTTCACCACCACCTGACTCAATCCAATCTGGAGCAATGGTTCCTTGAACTAAAAATTTAGCATCGCAAATTTTTTTCTCATCTTCAAATACACGAATGAATTGTTCACCAATAATTTTTCTTTTCTCTTCTGGGTCTGTGATTCCCTCTAATTCTTTGAAGAATCTTTCAGAGGCGTCAACAACTTTCAGATTAATCCCCATCTCATGAAACATCTCAGATACTTCGGCACTCTCATTTTTCCTCATAAATCCTGTATCTACATAGACACAATGCAGTAAACTACCTACTGCGCGATGAGCTAAAACTGCAGCTACAGAGGAATCTATTCCTCCAGAACAAGCAATAATTGCTGTATCATCTATTTTACTTTGTAATGCTTCAATTGCCTCATCAATCAACATTTGAGTTTGCATAAAACTCATTCACCTCTGAGTGATTCATCATCTGAAATCACCTTTGCAGTTTTCATAACTCTCCATGCATCATATTGTCTTGCTAAGTCAGTATTTGTTAAAGCAAGCATCTGTACAGCTAATGCTCCAGCATTATCGCCCCTATCTACCCCTACAGTTGCAACCGGCATCCCGGGAGGCATCTGAACAATTGAAAGAAGGCTATCTAAAGGGACTTTTCCACCTACTGGAACACCAATTACAGGAAGAGTAGTCATAGAAGCAATAACTCCCGGAAGTGCAGCTGCCATACCTGCCATTCCAATGAAAATTCTACAACCAGATTCGATAGAAGATTCAATCACAGATTCAAGAAACTTTGGGGCACGATGAGCAGAAGCCACCCTTACTTCATGCGATATAGAAAACTCATCTAAAACTGAAACACACTTATTGGCTACTGGCAAATCCGATTTGGAACCTAATATGATACATACATCCATACATCTCGGGTACCAATATAGTTCAAATGCCTGCCGTATAGGAGATTAGGAAAAAAAGTCATTCTTCTTCAAAATCTCTAATAAAAATCTCCGGCCAATGTTCTCCTGAAATTTTCAATGGTGGTAGCGAAAGGAAATTATCGATCTGAGTATTTGAAACAAAATTTATGTTAAATGGATCATGAATTATTCGATTCCGATATACCATAGAAAATGCAATGAATCTGTGATTTCGATATGAAACACCTGTTAATTCGGCTGAATATGGCCCGAATCCATCTGATTTAGTAGCAATAAGGCCGTTTCTAAAATGATTTGAAGAAATTAACCATTCCTCATTGAAGATATCTTGAGAATAATCAGACGAGGAGATAGGTAACAACCATCTAGAAGAATTTACACTTAGTGAATCGCTAATATTCCTGATTGTCCTAACCCATGCTATTAGAAATAATAAAAATCCAAACCAACCTAATCTAGGATCAATTAGAATATGTAAGATAAAGAAAATTACTCCTAAACAAAAACAGAATAAATCCAAAGGGAAAAATGAAAAAATATCATTATTGGAATTGGAAAACCAAACAAATGGAATTAATGTTAGAAACCAAGAAAAGACAAAAAATATCATGGCTAATAATTGGTCATCAATTGGTAATTTATTAGGGAAAATTAACGGAATTGAACTTGATATTAAGAAAAAAAGTGACCAAGAAGAAGTATACAATATTTGAGGCCCCACAGGTCTTAGTCTTTGACGCATCCATCCTTCTCCGCCAGATTGTGGATTCGTATGATTCCAAGCTTCTGGTGGTTTTAAATCTCCATTTATTGTAATTTTTACCTTACTCTCAGAGTTAGGCCACCATGAGGGTTCACCAAGTAACCAATCTTGTTCACTTCCTAAATCCACAAGAGCCCGAGAGAGTCATTCTTCTAGGTTCTTCTCTAATTGGATTCACTATTATTTCCTGGATGTCTAAGAATAAGATTTCTAGCAGCCCATACTTCATCAACACGAGAAACATCAGTAGTATATGGAGCACCTTTGATGATTTCAGGGTCCTCAGTCAGAACATTAAGGAAATCATCTGCAAACTTATCTAAGACCTCTTTTGATTCTGTTTCAGTAGGTTCAATCATTAGGCATTCTGGAACTATCATCGGGAAGTAAAGGGTGGGGGCCATTACTCCATAATCAAGTAATCTCTTGGCTATATCTTTTCCAGTAACTCCTACCTTATCTTTCATATCAATCATGGATAGAGTGAATTCATGCATAACAAAATCTGTTGGAGCACCGTCTGATGGCATTGCATGTACTTTTGAAAGAACTTCTTTGTCAGGATTCATTATCTTGAAACGGAGATAATTTGCATTCAATACAGCGTGTTCGGACATCCTTTCAAGTTCTCGGCCATATCTCCTGTAGAAGGCCCAACAACGAACTACTGCACCTGCATTTCCATGCCACTGCTGAACCTTACCGATTGTATTTTCTGGTGATATCCAACTATACCAATAACCATCACCTACGCCTTCACCATCATGTTCTGTGATTTCTCGTCGTGAAGCTAAAGGAGATGGTAGATATTTCGAAAGATGTTTCTTTACTCCAATAGGTCCACTTCCAGGACCTCCTCCTCCGTGTGGCTGACTGAAAGTTTTGTGTAAATTGTAATGCACCGCATCGAAACCCATTAGGCCGGGATCTGTTTTCCCAATTATCGCATTGAAATTAGCGCCATCATAATACATTTGTCCACCTGCTGAATGAACAATTTCAGAAGCTCTAGCTATATCTGGTTCAAATACACCTAATGTTGATGGATTTGTGATCATCATTGCAGCGGTATCATCACCAACAACAGATTGTAAAGCATCTAAGTCAATTCTTCCATCTTCACCACTTGGTATCTCAATAATTTCATACCCGCACATTGATGCAGATGCAGGATTTGTTCCATGAGCAGAATCAGGAACAATGACTTTGTTTCTATGGCCATCTCCTCTTTCACGGTGAAACTCTTGGATACAGCGCATAGCAGTAAACTCACCCTGTGCTCCAGCAACCGGTTGCAAAGTGACTTGGTCCATTCCTGAACAGATTGCAAGCATTTCCTGCATTTCATAAAAAATTGAAAGTATACCTTGGATTTGATGTTCAGGTTGTAAAGGATGCATTCTATCTATTCCAGGTAGGTTGACTATTCTCTCGTTAACTCTCGGATTATGTTTCATTGTACAAGATCCTAAAGGATAGAATCCTGTATCAATACCAAAATTTCTTCTTGATAACCATGTGTAATGTCGAACTAACTCCGGTTCACTGGCTCGTGGCCAAGCAGGTGGGCTAGCCCTTAGCATTGAGGAAGGGATTATTGCTAAAACTTCTGAATCTGGTAGAATTGGTTCAGGTTGCGCCCAACCGGCATTTTGAGCACCATTGAATGAGAATATATCGCTCATTTAACCACCTCCTCAATCCATTTTTTAACAACTGAAACGAGTGAAGAAATATCAGAAGAACTGGTTCTTTCATCACAACCAATCAAAATACATGAGGAATGAGATGTCCACCATAATCCCAATGGTAATCCTGCAATTACTCCTTCAGAATCCATGAAAGAAACCGCCTTTTCTGAATCTCCTGGAACTTTGATTACAAACTCTCTAAAATTAGAGGAATGAGGGAAAAGTAATTCTACCCCTTCAATTGAAATTAAGGCTTTTTTAGTGGCTTCCGTTGACGCTGCAACTCTCTTAGCTAAGAGAGTAATACCATCTGGCCCCAACAAAGACATATGCATAGCACCCATCAAAGCGATTAAAGTCTCATTAGAACAAATATTTGAGGTGGCTCTATGTCTCCTGATATGTTGCTCTCGAGTTGAGAGTGTTAATGTAAAAGCTTTCTTTTTATTTGTATCTTGAGTTTGCCCCACAATTCGTCCAGGCATCTGCCTGATGTATTTCTCGGTACAGGCAAAAATACCATAAATTGGGCCACCAAAGGTTGGCCCTATTCCAAACGGTTGACCTTCCCCAACAACAATATCGGCACCCCAGTTGCCCGGAGGTGAAACTAAACCTAGAGAAACAGCATCAACACCAACAATCAATGCAGTGTTTACACCAATTTTTCCCTTAAGTTCCATTAAGCCTTCATCTAATATTCCAAAAGAATTAGGTTGTTCTACGTAAACTGCACATGAGCCATTGGCAATGGATGCGGCGTCAATGTCTAGATGGCCATTTCCGTCATGTTTGAGTAATTGCACATTAATTCCAGAGCCTTGAACATAGTTTTCAATTACAGACATTCTATGCGGCGGAACTAATTCTGAAACATAGATAGTATCTTTCTGAACTGCTTTTTTATTATGGACTCTAATTGCACAGGTAATCGCTTCAGCAGCAGAAGTAGATGCATCATACATACTAACATTAGATATTGGTAAATTAACTAACTCAGAAATCATTGTTTGGAACTCCCACATGGCCTGAAGCATTCCCTGACTAACTTCTGCTTGATAAGGCGTGTATGAAGTTAAGAATTCACCTCGAGTCGCGAGCATCCCTACCATAGTTGGAACAAAGTTTCTTGATAGACCTGCAGATAGGAAAGAAGGTCTTGAATCTAGGTCAATATTAGAACCAAGAAGGTGCTGGGCGTCTCTCCAGATTTCTTCTTCAGATTGTGGAGCTGGAAGAGGCAGTGGATTCCTTCTTCTAACTTCTTCAGGAATATTAGAAAACAGGTCTTCTATTGAATTTAGCCCCATTATAGAGAGCATTTCGTGTTCGCGACCTAAATTGGGAAGTTGATCCATAAGTCTATCACCGGTTCCTTACACTTTCTGGATATCAAATAATGACTTAATTGTTCGTTGGTAGAATCTATACATATAACCGATATCCTCTTATTGTTTGGGAAGCAGTCGGGGCATGTTAGAATGAAGGTTGCCATCACTGCGTCAGATACTTTTGTTGCCCCATACATAGTGGAAATGTTAGGAGATGCAGTAGTAATAATTCCTGATGAAGCAATAAAAGATCAATTAACTATTGATGCTTTACTAACTCCTTGTAGTGCGCTTATACATATTAATTCTAGACCTGTTGAGTCTTCTTTCGAGAGAAATGATAGACAAACAAAATTGGAAATGATGAATGCAGCAAGACCGATTCTAGATGCTGTCGATAGGCATGGAAGTATCCACCTAATCATAGTAGGGACATTGAGAGTTCATCCACAATGGGAGCCGGGAGAGCCATTCTATGGTCTAGATTCCACATTAGCACCTCGCGATACTGCTGCTGAAGGTCAGTTATGGATGGAAGAAAATGCATTAGATAGGGCGCATTCTGAAAAACCAGTTAGTGTTATTAGAGCATCAAATGTTCAAGGAGTTCCACTATCAGGACCACCAGGAAATGGAATATTACATCGCTGGGCTAGAGAATGTCAAATAGGGTGGATTAATGTCCCAGGTGATGGCTCTAATCCCAAAGATTTCATCCATATTGAAGACTTGATACAAGTAATCGCTGGAATAATAGAAAAACCCCCATTAACCAGAGAGGAGATAGCTGTTGGTTCAGGAAAAGGTATCTCTATGCAAGACCTAGCAAATATATACAATTCAAAAACTGGTTGTGAAATAGAACTAAATCAAAACGATGATAATGAAGTATTCGGACTTGTAGATGCTTGGGTTCTAGAAGAAAGGCTTGGTTTTAGGCCAAGAATTAGTCTTGATGAAATGATAGAAGAATCTTTCGAAGTTGCTTAGATAGAATTTACTATCAATCTTTTTCTAATCCCATTCCATGAATCAACTGATACTTGTAAAGACATTTCAGTTCCAGTCAAAATTTTACTAGAATCATAATCATTTGTCATCCTAACTTCAATGTCGTTTATACCAGAAGTGACATGTAAAGTATTACCTCTCTTATATTCATCAGAAATTCCAATTCCAAATGTACGATCAACTGAATTTACTCTGAATGATAATTCGAATATACTTCCCTTAAATGATGAAATAAGTTCTTTCTGTTCATTCAAAAATCTCGCTCCATTCATCTGATTAATTATTTCTTCCAAAGAAATACTAGTCACTTCTGAATCAGACATATTTTCATCAGAGACATTTTCATCAGACATATTTTCATCAATTACACTCTCGATTTCTTCATCTAGTGGCCTGGAATTACTAGATTCTAAACTCTCTTTTTCTTCAGATTCTTTTTGCATATTTATTTCAGATTTAGATTCGATAAAATTTTCGTCTTTTTCAGTTATATTGTTGACCGAAGATAATGCACCAACTGCTGCTCCAGCAATACCTAAACCCGCTACAATTTTCGCATTGTCATTAGATAATTTGGTTTTGGCAATAGTGACTATCGCATCTGATTTCATATTCCATATAGCTCTAGCAGGAGTTCGGGCAACTAATGGTAATTGGTTAACTTCAGATTCAAACTTTTCATCCATTGACTGTTTAATCAAATCAATATTTTCATTACTCTCGGGATTTTCAAGCATTTGTCCTAATTCAAGAGACCAATTCTCTACCATTGAAACCATATCTGATTCTTCATCTTCTGAATCTCCAGAAGTATCATTTACGGAACTTACTTCTGATTCATATTCGAATGCCTTTTCTCCTTCCCGAACTTCATTATCTAGAATAGTAATTTTCCCAGCACCTACAAATCGGCGTGTACCTACTGGAATATTTCCATCCGCGGGAACTCTGGTCCAGCCACCACCATACCAATCGTTACTACCATCTTGTTCCCTATCATCCAAACTCCAAGATGGAGCACCACCATCATTAGCATTGTAAAAATATAATCTACAGTTATTAGAATTTAGATACCAATTTTTACCATTAATTTTACTAGATTGTAATCTATACTCTCCGTTATATTTTTCCTTGACATGGTTTGAAATTATCAGAGATGATGAATTTTTCATTGTTTCATTCTCAATTCCCAGGAGAGCCATTAATTCATTAGAGGACAATTTTCCACTCCCATTTTGATCAATAGCAGAAAAAATAGGCTGTAAATAAGATCGTGGGGCTCGACTACCAGTGAGTTGTTCTAAACCATTATCAAACTCTTCGATATTAATTTGCCCATCACCATCGAAATCAAACTTTGAAATCATTCCTTCTGCATTTAGGCCCTTGCTTAATAATAATTTTTCGAGATT
This sequence comes from Euryarchaeota archaeon UBA89, assembly GCA_002495525.1. Classification (GTDB taxonomy): domain Archaea; phylum Thermoplasmatota; class Poseidoniia; order Poseidoniales; family Thalassarchaeaceae; genus MGIIb-O2. The sequence continues at coordinate 57,689 of DAFS01000020.1, forward strand.
TTTCATTGCAGCCGCAACTAGTTTATCGGATATTGCCATGCATGTGCGTGAAGGGATGTAAACATGATACTTACCCCGTCATAATTTGAAAAATTTAGGATTTCAAACGAAAGGTGTTTTAACAACAATGGAATTAATGCGCCTTCGACTACTCGCTTGAATCCACAACTCTTGTCCTAATGACACATCCTCAAAGTAACCCATTGCAATACCGGTTTTATTCAAACTCGGAGATGGACCACCACTAGTAACATAACCTACTTTTTTAGCAGAATCTCCAGGGCCATCAAATACCATATGCCCCGGTCTAGGATTAGGCCCCCTTTCCTGACAAACTAACCCAAGCCATCTAGAACCTGAATTTAATGATTTGATTACCGACTCTTTTCCAATGAAGTCATGATCAAGATTCAATCCAAATGGGACATTCGTCTCAACAGAATTTCGAAAAAGAAATCCTTCGGGTATTTGAATATCAGGTTGAATATCTAGACCGGGCCAAAGAAAATCTTGTCCTGAAAGAAGATATCCTTTTTCTAATCTAAGTGTATCTCTAGCTCCTAGACCAACTGGAATCGCGCCCGAATTAATTAGAGAATCCCATAGAATTGAGGCTTGGCTATTAGGAATGAATATTTCAACACCTCTTTCTCCTGTATAACCCGTTCCCTGAATCCATCCAGTAATGTCTAAATTATTCTTGGCGATATTCTGACATGAGAATCTAGAAACGTTATTCTCTTCGCCTAAAACATCCCTCAATATTGAGACTGATTCAGGTCCTTGTAAGGCGATGATACTTGTTTCACTGGATAAATCCTTGATTCTAACAGAACCATCTCTTGGAAGTTTTGAATTGAACCAATCCCACATTGTAGAAATCATAGAGGCATTAGGGACTCCAAAAACACTTTTTTCAGAATTAATTGCAAAAATCATGTCATCGATTATGTGCCCATTTTCGTCAAGAAAATGCGTGTAACCACATTTACCACTTGCGAAATTAATAAACTGTTGAGTACCTATTGAATTTAACCATGGAAGTACTTCGTCACCTTCAAACTCAAAAAAGCCCATATGTGAAACATCAAAGAGACCGGATTTATTCCGACAAGACATGTGCTCTTCTTGAATTGAGGTATACCATATTGGAAGTTCAAAACCATGAAAATCTACTATATTCGCTCCTGCTTGTAAATGATTATCATATAGAGGAGTCCTTACCAAATTACCGTCACTCATACCCCTTTCGAAAAGGAACTGGTGCAAGAAGGTGGCGCTTCGAAGAACAGAAAAAACAATTTGAAAAAAAATATGACTTGGGAAATAGAGAGGTTTAAATAGTGCCAACGTCACTATACAACTAGAGGTTGATAAGATGAATAACAGGAGCAGGGTTCAAAAGAAATCATCGGATCACGATGGACAAAATTATTCTAGAAAAAAACAAATCATACCGAATAAGAGACCTTCACAATCTAGAGGAACAGAGGCTGTAACTGGTAAGTGTAAAATTTGTGGTTCTAATTCATGGGATACTGATTCAGTTCGTGGGGAAACTATTTGTTCAGAATGTGGCTTTGTTGCTGCTGAAAATATGATTGACCCTGGAGCCGAATGGACAAACCATTCGAGCGGCGAAGACAGAAGCAGGGTCGGCGCCCCCACATCATTAACAATTTCTGATAAGGGATTATCGACAGAAATTAGTAGAACTGATTTGACCTCTGGTGCTGCGGCAAGGCATGGAATGACTGGAAAGAACTTACGTGAATGGCGAAGAAGACAAAGGGTTGATCAAAGAAGTAAAACCAGAGATAGTAGAAGTAGAAATTTAACCCTTGCAATGCAATTTATTAGAGATAGGGGGGGGTTACCAAAACAAATCGAGCAAGAAGCAGCCAATCTGTATAGGCATGCTATGAAAGAAGGAATAGTTACTGGAAGAAGCATAAGAGGCGTCACTGCAGCTTGTGTTTACATTGCAGCAAGACAAGCAGGAATACCAAGAAGAATTGATGTGATTGCGAAGGCATTTGATATGGTAACTGAAGTAGAAGAAAAAGAATTGAAAAGAACAATTCGATTAGTAGCTAGAAAAATGAATACTCACCATATCACGGGACCTGAGGAATATTTTGAAAAATTTCATTCAGACTTACAATTACCTCCTAAGGTATTGGGTCATACTAGAGACTTATGGGACAAAGTCGGCGAAAATATGATTTGGCAAGGTAAGAAACCTTCTGGAATTGCTGGTTGTATGCTTTACAAAGCATCACAAAATAGTAATTCCCCTAGGACTCAGAGTGAGGTTTGTAAAGTCTCAGGAATTAGCGAAGTAACACTGCGGGGACTATTGAAAATTTTAAATCAAATATTAGATGATTGAATTATGATTTTAACTGAGTTAACCAATTTCGTAAATTGTCAGAGACATTTCACGTTCCTTAGCCATTTCAATTACAATTCTTGTCCATTTACTAGTGGGAGAAGGGATTGCGAGTATATCTGTAGCCGACTGTAATATCTTCTCAGTAAGAGAATTCGGTGCCTCTGAGCGACCTCTATCTCTTAGTGTCCTGTTTGGATCATCCCATTCTTCTGAAAAAATAGCTATTGGAGTCGAATTATTATCTGCCCAACGCTCTGCCATGTAATCAACACCGCTTGCACCACCAACAATTATCAAATCCGGATATCCATTATCATCAACCCAATTCTCAATCAATTCTTCGAAAATCTGAAAATCATAAAATCTACTGCTACCGACTATTGCTAAATTAATTATATTACCATCCTGATTAAGATCTTTCTTCCCAAGCGAGTCAACTATATTCTGCCCGATTCCCGATGTCATTAGTAGGATGAGAGAGGTCTACAGACATAAATGTCATGCATAAAAATACATTATTTGATATCTGATTAGCATTACGGACAGTGTAGTGAGATGGACTGATGTTAGATATTAAGGCAATTCGAGCAGATTTTCCTATACTCGATAGAGTATTACCAAATGGGAAAAATCTCGTATATTTTGATAATGCTGCAACATCACAAAAACCTCAATGTGTCATCGATGCGATGAGTAACTTCTATGAAAATTATAATTCTAATGCACACAGATCAAATCATACATTGGCTGATGAAGCAAGTTCTGCATTAGAGAATGCCAGAAATCAAATCTCTAATTTCTTCGGTGCGAAACCAGAAAATATGATTTATACAAGCGGTGCTACAGAAGCAATTAATCTAGTCTCTTATGGTTGGGCAAAAAACAATTTAGATAATGGTGATGTAATAGTCATTACAGAAATGGAACATCATGCAGATATTGTGCCATGGCAAGAACTTTCTAAAGAGAAAGGGGTGGAAGTTAGGTATGTCCCAATAAATAATGAGACATTCATGCTAGATATGGAGGCTTTTGAAATCGCTCTGGACGGAGCCGCATTAGTTTGTGTAACACATACTAGCAATGTTTTAGGGATTAGAAATCCAATTGAAGAAATTATAAAAATGAGTAAAGGAAAAAATTGTAAAGTTTTGATTGATTGCGCACAAGGCGCACCGCATGAAAAAATAAATTTCGAAACACTAGGTGCCGATTTTTTAGCAATCTCCGCACATAAGATGGCTGGACCCACAGGAATAGGCTGTCTGTTGACATCGAACGAAAGAATCCAGGAGATGGGCCCTTTCATGACAGGTGGCTCAATGATCAAAAAAGTCACTACGGATGGTTCTACATTCAAGGATGGACACGAAATGTTTGAAACGGGTACTCCAAGAATTGCGGAAGCAATTGGTTGGGGCGCTGCAGTGGGATGGTTAGAGCAATTCAATATGGTAGATATTCACAACCATGTACATGAAATTGCAGCTTATGCTGGTAAAGAAATGATAAAAATACCTGGGATAAAGATTTTTGGAGACCCAAGTAATGAAGATTCTTCAGGAGCAGTATCATTTTTACATGAAACAATACAATCACAAGATCTAGCATTATTATTAGATCAAGGCGGGTATGCAGTTCGTACAGGGCATCATTGTGCACAACCACTAATGGATGCTTTAGGGGTACCCTCGACTAATAGAGCATCTTTTTGGATATACAATACACAAGAAGAAGTTGAAGGTTTCATAACTCATCTGAAATATATATGTGAAAGATTCGCATAAATAAACAATCATTTGAATAAAAAAAACCCTTACGGTATAACATGTCTTCACATTGGCCGGAGCATTTAGATGGTATTATTGAAGAATTCAAAGACTGTTTCGACTCAATGGAAAGATATGAGTTATTATTTGACTATGCTAAGAATAATCCAAACCCACTACCAACAGAGGAATGGACAGAAGAAAATCAAATTTTAGGTTGTCAATCAAGAGCACATGTAATCTGTTCTTTAGACGAAGGGGGGCTTTTCTTGCTTAAGGCAGGAGCAGACGCTCAAATTGTCCAAGGCCTAATGAGTATAACAGCAATTGCAGTAAATGGGTTAGAGCCGATTGAAGTGTCAAAGTTAACTCCCGCATATATAGAAGAAATGGGTTTGAAAGCAGCTTTGAGCCCGAATCGAGCAAATGGTTTCTTGAATATGTTCAATAGAGTGATTAAAGAGGCAAAGATACTTTCGGAGACTTAGGATGATTGATAAAAATGATGTTCTTGAGGCTTTAAACGGAGTTGAAGACCCAGAAATGAAAATATCTGTTATTGATTTGGGCCTTATTTATGATGTAAAGATAGAAAATACACACGCAGAAATTGACATGACTCTAACGAGCCCTGGATGCCCAATAGCGCCTGAATTAATGGCTGCAGTGCATAGAGCGGCTCTAGATACTCAAGGTTTAGAAAGTGTTCATGTGAACCTAACATTTACACCTTTATGGGATCCAAAAATACATGCTACAGAAGATGGAAAATTTGAATTAGGTATATTCTAAAATAGGTGTGAATGTGTTTCCAAAAGAAAAGAGAATTTCGGCTTGGAAAAAAATACCTGAATCCTCAAGAATATTAATAATTGCCAGTATTATAGTCATTATTTTCTTAACACCAAATCTTGCAGAAGGTTACGAAAGTACTTGGAATGAAATAAATATTAATTCAAATAATGACTATAATGCTGCAATAATTGATTCTAATGGAAATGCTTGGGTCTTTGGAGACGATGGGATAATAATCCAGGGAGAAAAATTAGCTAATTGGAGCATAGTAGATTCACCTACAATCAAAGACATATTGACTGCGGATTCTAATGAAAACTTAATTGTAGCCGCAGGATCGGATGGAGTAGTAATTTACAAAGAAATTCTATCAAATGAATGGATTAACATTGATATTGATAATCAAACAAGAATTAATTCAGTATCGATTAACAATTTTGATGAAATTGTAATAGTCACTGATTTAGGAGGAATCAAGATTTTTAAAAATAATGAATGGTTGGAAATAAATTCATTAACCTCAGAAAATCTACTTGATATTACATTTGAAAATGGAAGAGGATTAATTTCCGGCTCTTCCGGATTAATTCTTGGTTCAGAAGATAACGGGTTGACTTGGGAAATAAGAGAGACTCCAGAAATTATCGCAACTTCTGAAATTATTTCTATAGACTACTACAAGACAAATAGAGCTTATGCAATTACTTCGGATGGTACTATTTTGAAATCGACTCAGGAATCATTGACAACAACAGTAGGATATTCGTGGGCTGTAAAAGAAATTGAGTCAGAAAATTATAGTACTAGTATAAATGTCAACTTAACCTCATTAGATGTTTTGAGTACAACAAAGATATTGTTGACGGGACAAGACGGTTTTGTAGCACTGAGTAAAGATGGAGGGAATATTGTCACTCCTCAATTACTACCAGAGGGGAGCAAAAATCAGACAATAAATGATATAGCTATGGAAACTGCATTTAGAGGAATTATTGTAGGTGATGATGGGAAAATCTTCTACACTGAGAATGGAGGAGAAGATGAACCAGTTGGATTTGAAATTATAGATTTAAGTGATTTCAACGAATTTGTGGATTTTACAAAAGATAATCTTTGGGAAGGTTTGAAGTCTACGGTAAAAATAGTTATCTTTGGAATTTTACTTGGTTTCTTTCTAGGAATAATTCTAGCAATGTGTAAAACTGCCCCAACCACATTAAAGCAAATGATCGAAAGTGACCTCGAAAAGACATTGACATTGTTTTGGTTAGTAATTCCAATTAGTATTTTTTCCATTAAACAAAGTGGTATCGGTTTAGGTATATTCACGTTCTTATCAATAATTTTTATATCCATATTAGTAAATCATTACATCAATAAAAATAAAACAGAAACAGAAGGTTTTCTAGGGGTCGTAATACCAGAACATCATAGGAACAAAATTATCAAAATATTAGGATTATCTCTTTTAATTGGAATCCCAATATCTGGAGAATTAAAAGTAAATGGAGGAGCAGAATTAATTTACTCCGCGCTGGTCGATTTTCATGATTTCAAACTTGGTTCAAATACTCCAAAGTTATCATCACAACTTGGATATATATTTGCGCCAATAGGTAATCCTAGTGCATTCTTCGGATTAATAATTGGTATTGCTTTAACCTATCTAGGAGTCTTATTCGTATCCACAGATGGTAGTTTCTCTAAGAAGAAAATTTATGCAGGTAAATTGATATTACTTATTTCTATATGGACGATTATCTTAACGGAATTATTCGTAGGTTTCGAGTTAAACAAGTTTGACCTAAATATTAATAATTTAATGAAATTTAGCTTATTTTTAGGTTTAGGATTTTTCTTAACTAGAAGAATTACTCCTGAACTATTTCGAAAGAAGGCTAAATTAAATGATTTCAATATTTCAATTGAACCATGGAGTTTGAGGCCTTTGAATAGTATGGCAACTCTTTACACAGATTTTTTCAGAAATACACCACTATTAGTACAATTTATGTTTATTCATTTTGGGATACAGTTAGGGAAACATATACAAAATATAGGAGTTGATTTCACTAGTGATTTGGCGATTATTTCATCCTATCTCGGACCTCTAGATAGTTTATTCTCTCCTATGATTGATTATATCAATGAAAGTTTATTTGGGCCAGGAAAGAGATCTTATCTCAGTGCGATTTTCGCATTAGGGTTAAACTCGGCAGCCTATCAATGCGAAACTATCAGAGGTGCAATTGCAGCGATACCGTCAGGTCAAATGGAAGCAGGTAGAAGTATAGGTCTGACTTATATGGGCACTATGAGATTGATTATTTTACCACAAGCAATCAGGATATGTATACCCCCACTAGGGAATGAAATGGTCAATCTTGTATTAAATTCATCTTTAGCCAGCGTGATTGCATACACAGAATTAACTCGACAAGGAAAATTAGTTGTGGCAATTACTTTCCAGATATTTTGGACTTGGGGTATGGTGATGATTGCATATTTCGTAGTGACATGGACACTGGCAATACTATTGAGAAGATTGGAAGAAAAGACTAGGATTCCAGGACTAGGAATTTCGGGAGGAAGTTGAATGAATGATGAAGTGCTTATCGTAGAAGATCTTGAAAAAATATATTCAGGAGGTGTTCATGCAGTTAGAGGAGTTTCATTCAAAGTTAAAAAGGGAGAATCTGTGGCTATAATAGGTTCATCAGGAAGTGGTAAATCAACAGTACTTAGGTGTATCAATAGACTAATTGAGCCTACAAATGGAATCATTAAATTAAATGGTGAAATAATAAATAATCCTTTAGCAGATGTGAATGATATTCGTTCAAAAATAGGTATGGTTTTCCAATCATTTGAACTTTTCTCACACCTAAAAGTCTTGGAAAATATTACATTGGGACTTAAACATGTTAGGGGGATGAATAAAGAAGATGCCGAAAAAATCGCCCTTGAAGTATTGGCAAGAGTAGATATGTTGGATAGAATAGAAGCTTATCCAGGGAATTTATCAGGAGGACAGAAACAAAGAGTTGCTATTGCAAGGTCTCTGGCAATGCATCCTGAAGTAATACTATTTGACGAACCTACCAGTGCTTTGGATCCTGAATTAATAGGTTCAGTATTACAAACTATAAGAGGATTAGCAGATGAAGGGATGACAATGGTGATTGTTACTCATGAAATAAATTTTGCTAAGGATGTTGCAGATCGAATCATATATATGGATAAAGGAATTATTGCAGAAGAAGGACCTTCAGAGATAATCGAAAAGCCAAAAACTGATAGGTTGAAAGAGTTCCTTTCGGCTATGGATGAGGAATGAATTAGAAATTAAATTAATCCTTGGGCTGTCATTGCTTCAGCGACTTTGAGGAAACCTGCAATGTTAGCACCTGCTACGTAATTATCAGGCATTCCATACTTTTCAGCAGTTTCAGCCGCATTTTTATGAATATCAACCATTATTTGGTCTAATTTAGAATCAACTTCTTCTCGGGTCCAATTGTATCTCAACGAATTTTGTGACATTTCAAGTCCGGATGTTGCTACTCCTCCTGCATTACTTGCCTTGCCAGGAGCAAACATTACACGGTTAGTTAGGAAAACTTCTACAGCTTCTGGCGTACAAGGCATATTGGCACCCTCAGCTACTGCCATTACTTTATTTTTGACAAGCATTTTTGCTTCTTCACCATTTATCTCATTTTGAGTAGCACATGGAAGTGCAACATCGACTTCAATATTCCATAATCCATTTGATGCAGGCTCTGGTTCAGAAGCAGTAAAAGTAGAACCTGGATATTTTTGTGCATACTCTGAAATTCGTCCACGCCGTTTATTCTTTAAATCCATAATCCAAGATAATTTTTCTCTGTCAATACCTTTCGGGTCATGAATAAATCCACTAGAATCTGACATCGTAACTGGTTTACCGCCAAGATCTAAGACTTTCTCACAGGCGAACTGTGCAACATTACCAGAACCAGAAATTGAAACAGATGCACCCTCGAATGACTTACCTTTTGTAGCAAGCATTTCTCTGGCGAAATAAACTAGACCATAACCCGTGGCCTCAGGCCTAATTAGAGAGCCTCCATATGATATCCCTTTACCAGTAAGAACACCAGTAAACTCATTCGCTAATTTTTTATACATTCCAAAGAGGAAACCAATTTCTCTTCCTCCAACGCCAATATCTCCTGCTGGAACATCTAGATTCGCTCCAATATGTCTCCATAATTCCATCATAAAAGATTGACAGAAACGCATGACTTCAGAATCAGTTTTGCCCTTAGGATCAAAATCTGAACCACCTTTACCACCTCCCATAGGTAATCCGGTCAAGCTGTTCTTGAATACTTGCTCAAATGCTAGAAACTTAAGGATTGATTGATTTACAGAAGGATGGAAACGAAGCCCTCCTTTGTAAGGACCTATAGCACTATTCATTTGAATCCTGAATCCGCGATTAACATGTAATTTACCACTATCATCATACCAAGGCACTTTAAATTGAATAATTCTCTCTGCTTCAACCATTGATTCAACTACAGGTAAATATTCAGGATGTGCCTGAATTACTGGAACTAAACTTTCCAGAACCTCTTCCACCGCTTGATGGAATTCAGGTTGATTCGGATCTCTTGCAATTACACTGTCATATACTTTTTTCATTGTATTATCCATGGGATTCACCAAGGTTTCCGAATCTATCCTAGTTATCGGACATACAGTCGACCAACTAACCCCTTTTGAATGGTATGGATTGAACAACTCAGTAAATATCATTTAAGAGAAAATATACTCTTCTGCGAGACGTTCAACTATTTTCTCGTAACCTGGTAAAGTCATTACATAAACTACTTCTTGAGATACCTGCCTTTTCCTCAATGCTTCTGCTACAGGAGTATGATCTTTAAACCATCTAGTTTTTCCATCATCACCAATTATCCTAATATCTACCTGAGACATACGAGGTTCAGAAAGTAATAATTTTACTGAAGGCACATCTATGGCAACGTATCCATTATCGAGCCCCGCACGTTTAGCAATTTCATCTTCAAGTTCAATCCTTTCGGAAGAGTTTGATGCTAAATGAATCAATTTTTCTATTGTTTCTTCGGGTAATTCTTGTTTTCTACGGCTAGTAGAAATTTTCATAAGTTGCCTATATTTCAATCTTCGAATCATATCTCTAGCAAATTTACCTGAATCATAAAGAGCTCCCCATATCTCTGAATCAACTCTCTTCTGGAGATCTATTGAATCTGGTAAATCATCAACGCTTCGCTCCACTGCTCTAGAGAGCATGATTTCAGTTATTCTAGTTACTCTATGGAAATAAACCGCGCTATACATGAGACCCCGGGCCATCATCATACCTTCCAATGCAGGTAATCCCCCTTCTTCAACTGCTACATCTCCTCCATGCCTCTCTAAACATTCTATTAATCTATGATGATCAATTACCCCGTGTTTAACACCAGTAAAATGTGAATCTCTCAATAAATAGTCCATTTGGTCACAATCAACAGGGCCGTGAATTAAGTGAGATAATGTGTCATCTTGGAAAACAAAATTCTGTTTCCCCTCTACCCACTGAAGAAGATTTCTTTCAGTACCACCCGCATCAGGGCCACGGATGAGTCCTGCAACTTCTTTAGGTTCGATATCAAAGGATTCTAGAATCTCGGGAATACCCCTTCTATCAGAAAAGAACTTTTCCTCACCATTTCTTAGAATATCATATTCTCCTAAAATTATTCCTTCGGTAATAGACATGTGGTCAAGTCCACCTCTTTCATGGAGAATATGTTCAAGTGTGTGAGAATAGGGGCCATGCCCTACATCATGTAACATACCAGCAACTTGAACTGTAGATTTTTCATGCTCATTTAAGGATATGGAATCAGCCATCAATCCGGCGATATGGGATACACCTAGAGAATGCTCGAATCTTGTATGGTGAGCTCCTGGGAACACAAGATGTGCTAAACCAAGTTGCTTAATGTGACTGAGCTTGTTCATTTCAGGAGTTTTCAATAATTCTTCTCTAACACCATCAATACGAAATTGTCCATGGATTGCATCATTAATTACTTTGATAGAACCACCACTGATTAGCCCAAAGAGTACTCACTATTGAATCGCTCTATTTCCCAATGAGTAAAAAAGATAAAAAAAATAATATTGCTCAATTGTATCTCATATGCAATACATTTGCATTACATTTATGTGCTAGACGCATCCTGCTTAGCCTGAGGGATGGCAGTGAGAGGACAAAGCCCAATGGTTTCATTGAGGATACCAGAGGATTATCTATTGGCCTTGGATCAAAGAATAGGCTTTGATGGGATGAGAAATCGTTCAGATGTTATTAGAGACGCAGTGAGGCGTTTATTAGAACAAAATATTGTTGAACATGGAGACAGTGTAAAAGTTGATTTGGGACCTGAATTGACAATTCTAATGAATGACTTCTGCAAAATTCATGCTGAAAAACCTGAAACTGTTCTTAAAGCAGCTGCTAGAAATTATATTCGAAGGGAAACAATTGAAGGTATGTCTGTGA
>DAFS01000036.1 GCA_002495525.1 Euryarchaeota archaeon UBA89
CTTTGATTGCAAGTGTGGATTGAATAGTTTGAATAGCAGTCTCTTCTAAACCTAAATCTCCTAACTGCTCACTTACCACATCAGCAGGTAATTTATCCATCTTATCTACGATAATACAGGTCTTAGCAAATATATCTCCTTCTAATCCGAGAGAGCCTAATACCTCTTCCAAAACTTTACGACTACTCATTTTTATGACTAAATCTTCTTCTGTAAGACCAACACTTCTGAAAAATGTGACCAACACTGAAATTAATTCTGCATCTGCTGAAATCTCATCTGTACCCCAAATATCTACATTCCACTGATAGTGTTCTCTACCGCGACCACGCTGAGTTCTCTCATATCTCCAGCACTGAGGTATCGAATACCATTTGATAGGCATTGGAAGTGCGCCAGCCCTAGACATTACCATTCTAGCCAATGAAGGTGTCATCTCAGGCCTCAAAGCAACCTTACGATCACCTTTATCTTTGAAATTATACAATTGCTGAGTAATCTCCTCTCCTTGTTTTCTAGTGTAAAGCTCTTCACTCTCTAATACAGGAGCGTCATATTCCTGAAAACCATGCAATAGAGCGGCATCATCAAAATTATCGAACAGCCAATTTCGAAGCCTCATATCCTCCGGATAGAAGTCGCGAGTACCTCGAACGCCTTGTGCCATGATTATTCCAACAGACAAAGCCACTTCAAGCCTTACGTCGTTCACGGAAGTTTTCGAGCCTTTCTTTACGTGTTACACGCCCATCAGAAAGTGGGAATGCATAAAATCTGAGACCTAAGAATGTAAAAAATCCAAATGCTGTTGTATTTATTGCCCAAGATAGTAACTCTCCTAATTCAATAATCTCTACTAAAATGTAGAAAGTTGCAGTTGAGACTATCCAAAGAACTGTATAAACAATCATCATTTTAGTAAAACTTGTTTTTATGTTAGAATCGGACTCAAAAGTTAACCAACGATGTAATACAAAGGCTTGAGCAGAACTAATCGCAAAAGAAACAGCCCAACCAAATGTTTCTGGAGAACTTGTAACAGTCAAATAATTAGAAAAAAACCAATATAAACCTGCAAATATGGCTACATTTATACAACCAACTGCACAATACATCACATACTCTCGTAATAACTTGGTCCAAGGATATTCTTCGCTTACAATCCTAGACATTTTATTCACAAAATATTTTACGACTGAGAAGACCATGGTAATTGATGCAGAGTATGTGTTTGTGTCTCTCCATATTCATTTACAAATGTCTCAGGTAATGATTCACCAACTTCTACGATGAATGGATCTTCACCTCCTGGTAATGTATCAATTGATACTTCAGCACCAACAGGAACATTTCTGTAAAGTGGACGCGGTTCTAAATCCCAACTAGGTGGCCAAATTGTACCGTTCATAGAAAGAACTCGATTAACTAAAATATATTTATTCATACTAACGAATAAACCAGCTGTGATACCCCAGAATAATAGAATTATTGTAATTCCATCTGCATTAGTAGGATCCCATGGATTATTGACATTCAGAATAAGATCACTGAAGTATGATAATATTAGAACACCAAACATAATTGGGAATCCAAGATACATGATGTAGTCCCACCATTTTCCAATCCACCAATCGTTATCACCTGTATTGATGAAATCATCACGGAATGATGAAACTCCGTTATCTAGATAATCTCTGAAACTGAACCCGGTTATATCATTCTCATCTTGCCAAACTCTGTATCTATTCCAACCATATTTCCAGATAGAGTAAGCGATAAATAATCCGCTAAACATTAATCCATATCCCCAGATATGGTCTTGAACTTCTAAAAATTGTGGGAATGCAACGCCAGTATCTGGATCTACTAAAATCCATAGTGCTGCACTTGGTAATCCGAACAAGAAGATTGCTAGAGTAGTAAAACCTACTGCTTTTTTCCTCTCGATACCATGATCAACGAAGTTTCTAACACACAGTTCTACAGTTGAAATCATAGATGTCAGAGCAGCAAATGATAGTGCTAGGAAGAACATTGTAACCATTAATAGTTGAACTACTGGGCCACCAGGTGCTTGAGCAAAAACTTCCGGAAGTACTAGGAATGTGATTGCACTGCTACCACCACTAACTGCTCCTAGAGGGTCATCACTAACGGAGAAAACAGCCATCATTACAGTCAAACCAGCGATAATGGAAATACTATTGTTAGCAAGGCACATTGTTGCTGCATTGAGAGTAGTATCCTCATCCTTTCTCATGTATACAGAATAAGTAATCGCCATCCCCATACCGGCAGAACATGACCAAGCTGATTGTGATAACCCGTTGATCCATGTTTCTGGCTGAGTAAGATATTCTGGTTGAATACTAAACATGTAAATGAATCCATCTAATGTACCATCATCTAAATCCATTACAAAAGATAGGAAAAGTGCTGCGAATAATAGGATGAAAAGTGAAACCATTAGTGTTACGTTTACTTTCTCAATAGCCTTTGCACCTTTCCAAATTGCAGCCATAGTAATCAAGACAGACAATGTTTGGAAGAAAATTACTTGTGACGGATCTTGTAAGAAATCATTCCACACCTGAACTGTATCTACTTCTGAACCAAGTCCACCTCGGACAGCAGTTTGGAAATAATTTATGCACCATCCAGTTACAACAGCGTAGTAGAATCCTATCGCTGTTGAAATCCATGCTGTCCACAATCCCATCCAAGCAAATCTGTTACCTGCGAAAATTCTGAAAGTTCCAACAGTACCAGTTCTACTTCTTTTACCTAAAGCGAATTCAGCAATAATCAAAGGAACTGACCAAAGGAACAAGAAAATAAGCCATGGTACAAGGAAAGAGCCTCCTCCATTAGCACCTACCATTCTAGGGAAACGCCAAATATTTCCTGTACCGATTGCAGCACCGATTGTAGCAAAAATAAGCCCTAATCTTCCACTAAACTCATCAGAGCCTGCTTCACCTTTAGCTTCCATTAAGCTTCCTCCAAATTACGCATTTCAGGAGGTAAACCAAGAACATCTCGTTCATCATTAAACATCTCTTTCAATGTATAACCTAGACCGCCCCAAACCATTGTTGCAATTAATGAGAACATTAGAAGAGCAAGAACTGCTGAACCAAATGAGGCTCTATACGGAACTGATAATTCATAATAATTGGGCCCCTCTTCAACTGTAGGATAAGAGAATGGGAATGCTCCATTAGTAGTTCCAAGCATTGCTTTGTAGTGAATTTTTCCTACTGAACTATCGGGTACTGGAATCTGAGCCTGTAAAACAGTACCATTACTGCCATCTAAAAGTTCACATGAGTTTCCAACATCAACAAAACCGGACATTTTCCATGGAACGGTAATCCATTCAGTTGGACCAAAATCATCTTGTTGTCTAGTTGGTTCTACGAATCTCCACATTAGATGAGTGTAGGTCATATTTGTAGTGTATGGGAAAGTAGAATCAAGACAGAAATCAATTGGTATTTCTCCATTCGAAGGTACAGAAACTAGATCAGGAGAGGCTAGCCACTGAGATGCGGTAGTATTCTCAATTCCAACAACTGCCCTATATCTAGGATCATCAGCAATCTCTATCATGTAAAATGGGACTCCTAAATTACGTACTGCAGTATGAGCAATATCTTCTGGGAATTCATGGAAAGCGATACCTATTTCCATCGTGTAACAGTATGAATCATGAACGCCATAATGCCAATCACAGAAGTCACCTGTTGTAGGATATAGATCTGAGGATTGCATTGGTGCGTATGCAGTCATGTCACCCATTAGATTCCCATGATATTCTAGAAACTCTTGATCCGGATTGTCGCAATCTTGGCAATGTCCCCAAGGCCACAACACTAATTCAGAGTATGAATGCCATGTCAAGGTTGACTTAAATTCTGAAGAACCATCACCATTATCGTCATTCATCTCTGTCATATCTTGGATGAACTTAGTTTCAGGCTCACTGTTACCTCCTAACCAATCTTCATCAGTTAATCCATCAGCATCGTCATCTTTACCGTCAACATGATCTTCATTCAGTCTACCATCTTCATCTTGATCTACAGTATCTACTGGACCATTGTAAACATCATTATTCGCTCCAGCTTCACCAGCGTAGCACATTCCAGGGAATAAAGGCCCTGTTGCACCTAAAGGCGCTCCCCATTCATATTGATAGTTTCGATTTAGATCCACTCCATCACAGGTTGGATCAACTTGTTCATCGATATCTGGAAGAGGAGTTACTCCAGTAACTGTGTTATCACGAAGATTCTTTCTCCAACCACTTCGATAGCAGGATTCCCAAGCTGATTCTCCACAATATTCCTCTCTATCATAACGATTTCCATCTACATTGAGCATTGGAATCAAGTAAATCTCTCTTGTATTTACCATATCTGTGATAAATTGTTCAGAAAAATCTTCATCAACTCCTAAATCTCCTGGTCCACAAGGTATTCCATCGCCATTACTATCTTGATAACTGGAATTAAGCCTCAAGCAGTCTCCATCATTGTCTATTCCATCCCATCCATCTTCGTCAATAAGGCCGTCCCCATCATTGTCAACACCGGCCATTCCATAGTAGTAGGCTACTGTTTCTAAAAATAACATAGGGACTTCATACGACATCCATTCTCTAGCATGATGGTTTCCGACTAACATTACATCAGGTAATTCTTCATAATTACCACAATCTCCAACGAATACATTGCAGTCTCCTCCAGATACACCTTCTAATTCTTCACCACCACCAGTCATCTTAATCCAAGGACTTGCATGATTGTAATACCATCCTTCATAATCATCAGTACCCATTTCTTGTCCTCTTGCGTTCACACCGCCCACAAGACCTTCATGAAAACTCATGATATCGCCATTCTGATCCGCTAATTGTTGCATTCTGTCCTTCATAGTGAAATAATCGTGGTATTCACGGAATTGTAATCTATCATTACCTCCCCATGGAAATATCTGATTAGAGTATTCTTCTGACCAAATATCTTCTGGTGCCATACCACTATCAGATTCTTGTGCATCTACCGGGGCAATCAATGAAACCGGGGCTAAAACGGACAACATCAAAGGCATTAGAAGAGCCATTGCAGGAATTCTTCGGGGATTTGAAACAAAATTTTGACTGGTTTCTTTGTTACTGCCTGCCATAATATCAAGCCTTCGAGACGTGTTAGGGTCTTGAAAGCCTCGGATTTACGGTACGAAGTACCGGAGAGGGTTTCATAAGTGGTCGTTGGGGCGGCCAAATATGGACATACTAACAGACTTCATGGATGGAGAGGCCACTTTCCAAGGTTTTTCACAGGGTACTCTGATAATTTTCTTATCTACAATCGCACTTTCTGTTGGATTTGGAGTTCTGTCTAGAAGATATGTATTCCCTAGATTAATGGATCTCTTTTCTAAGAATGAAAGAATTGATGGAAAAACGTTGTTTGCACCAGCATCTCTTGGATGGATGATTGGAACATTAGTCTTCACACAAGCAATAGATTATCTCACTGCAAATTGTGATCCTGTTTGGAATCAAGATTTGATATCTAATCTTAACGAGATTGTTTTCACTGGATTCATAATTTTGATGCTAATTGCAGCCTACCGATTGGTTGATTATTTGGATGCATTTATTGTTGTTGAAGGTGAAGATAATATTGCTTCTAGGCGTTCTCTAGCCAGTGTAGCAGAATCTGTTGGAAGAGTTGCTGTTGTTGTAATCGGTGCATTTGTTATTGCAGGTTATGCAGGTGTTGATTTGAATGGACTGATTGCAGGTCTAGGAATTACCGGTTTAGCGTTGGCCCTTGCAGCAAAAGATTCTGTTTCAAATATTTTTGGAGCTGTTTCGATTCTTGTAGATCAACCATTCAATGTGGGAGACTGGATTATCGTAGATGGAGTTGAAGGAGAGGTTGTAAATATTGGACTTAGGACTACTTTAATCAGAACATCTGCTGATACAATGATTACTGTACCTAATTCGAATATGGTCAACTCACCCGTTGAAAATTTCAGTAAAAGAAGATTTAGAAGAATTATGCCGAAGTTTGAGTTTGAAGAAAATAGTAATCCGGCACATTTGAAAGAATTCTGTGAGATTCTATTAAAGAAAGTAAATGACGACGCTCGATCAATTAAAGAAGAAGATTCTTGGGTTAGAGTTCAATCATTTGGTACTGCAATGGTAGTAGTTGCTGGAAACTTTTACTGTGTTTCATCTGCATCCACGCAAAGGGAATTGAATGAAGACCTTCTGATGATGGCACGTGAAACTGCTGAAAAATTAAATTTAATATTCTTTGAGCCAAGATTAAGAAATAATAAGTGAGGTGAAACTTTGGTCACTCTTGTACTTATTAGGCATGGACAATCACTATGGAATGCGGAAAATAAGTTTACAGGATGGACTGATATTGGACTTTCTGAAAAGGGCATTAAGGAAGCACAAGATGCTGGAAAAAAGTTAGAAGATGTTGAATTCGATGTTGTTCATACTAGTGCACTAATTAGAGCTCAAAAAACAGCAGAAATAATAATTGAAAATAATAAGAAATCGGAAAGTATTCCAGTATACAAGGATAAAAGACTCAATGAAAGACATTATGGTTCATTACAAGGACTCAACAAGAAAGAAACTGCTGAAAAGTATGGAGCGGAACAAGTTCACATCTGGAGACGATCTTTTGATGTTCCTCCACCAGATGGAGAAAGTCTGAAAATGAATGCTGAAAGAACTATCCCGTACTTCAAAGAAAACGTGATTGCAGACCTGAAAAATGGTAAAAATGTACTAGTATCAGCACATGGTAATTCATTAAGATCAATTGTAATGTATATTGAAAATATTTCAAAAGAGGATGTTGTGAAATTAGAAATCCAAACAGGTGTTCCAAGAACATATGTGTTTGAAAATGATAACTTTACGAGAATCAACGACTAAGTTAATTTTTTGTCTCATTCCAGACTCTTAGAATCGATAATTCTGGAGATGGTGCTAATCTTCTGTATGAATAATATAGTCCAATAGATAATGGGAGTAAGATTAGTGGAATTATAATCTCATTAGAGTTACCGACTCCATATTGATAGAAACCACTTGCAGAAAAGAAACCGGTCATGAATGAAAGTGCTGCAATTATTCGATGATTAAACATAGTTCTTTGGATTCCTGGTACTTCTCTAAGCATTGAAACCGCTGGCTCCGGCTTTCCTGATTGATGTGAAACTGCTTCAATTACATCAAGTAAACATTGCTCATATTCCCAGAAGAATACACCTCCGCGAGGAGTGTAAAAAGAATTTTTAGAAGACCACTTTTCTGGGGCAGTAGATCTCCATCCTTCAATCATAGATTCTCTTAAATCTCTTATCGGAAGGTTCGAGTTGCTGGAATAATATATTCTATTAAGATCATGAAGTAATGAAGAAAAATCTCTCATTGCTGGAAACTCACAATTGGGTTTAGCGATACTATCGGATAATCGGGGCCTGTTGAAATAAATACCGTACTCATCATCAGAAACATCTATCATATCAGAGAATCTGACGTCTCCAATAGTAATTATACAGACTGTCTCTTTGGTATGAGGTGCTCGCCAAATTGTATTTGCACGTAATAGAGCCTCAAGAGTTTCAACTCTCTTATTCCATTTTCTAGCATCACGAGGAGTTATTCTACCACTTTCTGCAGATTTATGGAAACTTCCTACAGCAGCTGCTGATTTGAATACTATTTTTTTGGAAGTTTCTAAATCATTAGAATTTATTGTAGAAATAAGTTCTGATTTAACTTTACAAGGATTCTCATCCCATCTTCTCAAAGAAACTAAATCAATATTATTCCAAGAAAAAATACCTATTGGAGTATCATTTTTTTCACTAGCAAGGCTAATTCTTGCCTTTAATCTACCATCTGTACCCCAAGGATAAAATTCTGCTAACCAGTAAGAATCATTATCTTTCAATTTCAGATTTATTCCCCTATCAGAGTGAATTATTTCTTCTACCAATGAGTCTTGTGAGGGGACTTCTCCCCACGATTTAAGACCAGAAATAGTATCTTTCCAATTGTCCGGATTGATTGGCTCTAACATTTCAGATTTCATTCCGATACCAACAAAAACAAGACTCTTGAATCCAGGTGGCGATTCATTAGTTATCTCAACCCTTGACATAGCCGCAGGTTTCCAAGCAATCTTATCCTCGGACATACTAGTTACCCTATGCCTACGAGGGAGTTGTTTACTTCATGCAATCGGTCAGGGAATCTTTGATATGGTGTCGGTTCAGGCAACAACATGGGCGAGATATCGGACATACCACTGGCCGTCGATATGGATGGCACACTAATCTTAACAGATATGAGTTATATTAGTATCAAAAGAGTGCTACTTAGGAGACCATGGATGATATTCGGCGTACTGACAAAAGAGCTAACAAAAAAAAGGGCTCAATGGAAAAGAGACTTAGCAAAGAAGTTGTTATTCGATCCAGCAGAACTTGAATATCACGCTGCTTTTCTAGATTGGCTCACGGGTGAGCATGCACGCGGTAGAACTCTGATTTTAGCTACCGCATCAGATAGAATTGTTGCAGAGCAAGTTGCAGCTCATGTAGGGCTATTCTCCGACGTTTTGGCGTCAGATGCTCAACACAACCTTCGTGGTAAAAAGAAGGCTGAAGCATTAATTGCAAGATATGGAGATATGAAATTTGGTTATGCAGGGAATAGTCATCATGACTTGCCAGTTTGGGAACATTCGGGACAAATTATTGTTGTTAATCCAGAAAATAATCTCTTAGATAAGATAAATGATAAGGCAGATATTGTGTTTGAGTGAAGATTCCTCAATCCAACTACTATTAGGCACAGAGATTTTCGCTGTTACATGAGTCGTATACGCAGAGCCACTGGCCGACGTATCGATACCCTAGCGAAATGGCTTCTTAAATTTAGAATTATTTCAATTCCTGCAAAAGCTATTGCAAGTTCAAGTGTTGCTTGGAGCTTTGTATCAAGAACAGATAGAATAAGAGCGAATAGACTCAAAGAAAGGATAAAGAAAGGAATTGTACCAAATCATGTATCAATAATTATGGATGGAAATAGAAGATTTGCTTGGAACACAAAAATTGAAACAAATATAGGCCATGAAAAGGGAAAAGAGAAACTTAAACAAGTTATGGATTGGATTCTAGATTTGGGAATACCTTATCTCTCTGTGTATGCACTTTCGACGGAAAATATCAAAGAAAGAGGCCAAGAAGAACTTAATGCATTATACAGCCTTTATGAGAGTGGGCTAAATGAGATGGCGGAAGACCCGAAAATTCACAGTAGAAAGGTGAAAGTAAAAGCAGTTGGGAGGTTAGAGATGTTACCTGAAAATGTTAGAATGGCAATAAAAAATGTAGAAGAAAAAACTGCAGATTATTCTGAATTCTTATTCACTGTTTGCTTGGCATATGGAGGGAGAGAGGAGATTGTTGATGCAGTTCGGAAAGTATCTCAAGAATACGCATCTGGCACAATTAAGTTAGAAGAAATTGATACTAATAAAATTTCTAGAAATCTATATTCTTCAGATATTCCTGATCCTGATTTAGTAATCAGAACAAGTGGAGAAGAAAGAATTTCAAACTTTTTGCTGTGGCAAATAGCGTACTCTGAGTTACATTTCACGGATGTTCATTGGCCATCCTTCAACAAAAATGATCTGTATGAAGCAATAGAGTCATACCAAAACAGGAGGAGGAGATACGGTGGCTAAAAGATGTGAAGAATGTGGTAGAGATGATTATCAAAATCCTTCCGTAACAGTAGATGCTGTTGCGACAAGAGAAGGAACTGAGGGGCTAGAATTATTGATGATTAAAAGAGGGAAAGAACCTCAAGAATGGGAGGGAATGTGGGCATTTCCTGGAGGTTTTGTCGATT
The DNA here is from genome assembly GCA_002495525.1 of Euryarchaeota archaeon UBA89. Taxonomy (GTDB): domain Archaea; phylum Thermoplasmatota; class Poseidoniia; order Poseidoniales; family Thalassarchaeaceae; genus MGIIb-O2. The sequence continues at coordinate 9,977 of DAFS01000036.1, forward strand.
ATGGAGAAGATCCAGAAGATGCTGTGATTAGAGAATTATTAGAAGAAACAGGGGTTGTTGGAAAGTATCCCTTGGCTCTAACAATATTAGGAAAACCAGGTAGAGACCCAAGAAAACATTGTGTTGGACTATTTTATTTGGTAGAAGTAGATAGTGACTCTGAGCCAGTCGGAGGAGACGATGCAATAGATGCACAATGGGTTCCAATACACCAACTAAAACAAGAGAATGTTGCTGGAGACCATTCAGAAGTAATAGAATTACTTCGTGAATAAACATATCAGCAATAACACCCTGCGAACTTCATGACCCGCAAATTAAAAATTGACAATGGAGGAAAAGTTTGGGCACCATACAGTCCAGGGATAACTGTAAGAGATCATATCTGGCTAGCAGGTCAGATAGGGATTGAAGGAGGAGAAGATATTATTTCTCAGACTTCTGAGGCTTTGAAAAAGATAGACAATCTATTGGAAATAGCTAACAGTTCAAGAGATGACCTAGTTATGGTAACAATACTTCTAACTGATATAGGAAATTATTCTGATGTAAACGAAGTTTATGGAAAGTGGCTAGGAGAATCAATGCCACCTGCTAGAGCAGCATATGAAGTTAGTAAGTTACCAGGTGATGCATTAATAGAAATTGTATGCGAAGCTTTTAGGGGCTCAGGAAATAATTAAAATTGAGGTATACAAATGAGTGTTTTCAAAGCTTATGATATTCGTGGGCTTGCTCATTCTGAATTAGATTCAGACTTTGCTGAAAGGCTGGGTAAGTCTCTTGCTACTCACCTAAATGCAAAAACTATCGCTGTGGCTCGCGATATTAGAGACTCTGGGCCTGAATTACATTCTGCTTTCTTGAAAGGTTTAAATTCGTCTGGAGTGGACGTACTAGATCTTGGGATTACAACGACTGGAGTTCTATACAGAGCAACTGTTGATCTTTCTGTGGATGCTGCCGTGGTAATTACTGCAAGTCATAATCCTCCCGAATATAATGGATTTAAGATTTGTAATGGTGCCTTGCCAATGGCTGGACAAGAATTGCAGGAATTGAAAAAGACCTTTGATAATAATTTGTTTAAACAAGGAAATGGCATTGTAAAAGATTATTCTCAATTTGAAGATAAATATCTAGATACAATAGTCTCAAATGCAGGAATTCCTCGAAGGAAGATAAAAATCGCTATTGATTGTGGGAACGCAGTACCTGGACCATTAACAATTAAATTAATGGAGAAATTAAATGTTGATTTAATACCTGTACATTGTGATTGGGATAATAAGTTTCCAAATCATCCACCTGATCCTACAAGGCCTGAGAATATGAAAGATTTAGCTAAGGCGGTGGTAGAAAATAATGCTGAGTTAGGAATTGGAATGGATGGAGATGGAGATAGAATTGGTGTAGTCGACCAAGAGGGTAGATTTATCCATCCAGATAGACTGATGACTATTTTTGTTAAAGATATTTTAGCAGAAAGGAAAGGCGGGACTGAGTCTGAGAGAACGGTTTTCTATGATGTAAAGTGTAGTATGGCACTAGAAGAAGCAATCTATTCTTCAGGAGGCATACCTAAAATGGTTAGAACTGGACATTCATTCATGAAAAGAGAACTAAAAGAAAATCCAGATTCCCCTTTAGCTGGAGAAATGTCAGGTCATTTCTTCTTGAATGACAGATGGCCAGGGTTCGATGATTCATTGTATAATACTGCTAGATTACTAGAAATAATTGCTAGAGAGCCATCGCCGAATGATGGAGGACCTAAATTTTCAGATTGGTTTGAAGACTTACCAAAATACGCTTCAACTGGAGAAGCAAAAGTTCCTCTAACTATGAATAGAAATGAAACTATGGATTCAGTAGAAAGAAAATTTTCTGATATGAAGTATTCTACTGTTGATGGAGTTAGAGTTAGGTATCCTGAGGGTTGGTTTCTTTGTAGGCCTAGTAACACTGAACCAATTCTTGTTATGAGAGCTGAGGCTAATGATGAACAGGGGTTGATTAAAATAAAACAAAATATAGAAGAAAGATTAGGTGGAATAATCAATTTAGAAAAATTCCATAATTCCTAGGATACAGTCTGGAATCTATTCATTATCTCGATCATTAGAAAGTAGCCAATTATTGTGGCGCTCAGGCCACCACCAAGAGCAGGATAAAAATTCCATCCTCTTTGAATTAATTCTGGCATCACAATAAACAATAATAAAGATGGGAGAATTAACCAAACAATATCTTTTGAAAAATTAATTATTTCATCATTAGATGCACCTTCATGATTCATCCACATCATTGCAAGAACGCTGACTAAGGGTATTGATGCCAGAATGGCTGCTAGAAGAGTGTCCCTCTGACTCAATTGTGCTACCGCAAAAATAATCAAAGCCGTGAGCAAAATCTTGATTGAATCAAAAACTAAACCGGACATTCAATTACCATTGATTATTCTAGACCGCTGTTTGCCATAAACAATGGAATACATACTATTATTCCACAGATTGCTGCACAAGCAAGACCGCATACTCCACTTAGACCTGCATCCAATGCCGCATCACCAGAGCCACCATAATCAGCAGTTAAAGCGCTGTTAACTATACCAATTACCCATCCAAGTGCAATAGAGCCAAGGACAAGCCAGAGCCCTTGTTTCTTGTACATGAACATTTTATATCCTCCAAAAATACCCAATCCTGCAGGAATTAAAGTTAGTAATATTGTTACAGCTAATAATCCAAAAGGTAGTGCTTCTATACCATCGAGTTCATCTAAATCAGACAAGAATGCAAGAGCTGCTAAGCCAAATAAGCCTAATGCAGTCATTATTAGGTTGTATACTATAACTAATATTCCGATAACTTGGGGGGCTGAACTCCTTTCAACCACATACATAGGTCCTGATGTTTGTACGTTTACCATCTGAGGCTCTGAGGTCACAGAACCAGAGAATACTTCATTTTCTTCGTCACTCATAATATCGTGTGACGCGTATTCATTGATAATACTTGAGACGGCCAAGAATCAATTATCTAGTTCAAGAGAGGGCAATAGAGAACGAAACTTATCATTGGATTTATTCAAAGATTCGATTACGGGCATTGAACCTCCTGATAGCATAGTCAAACATGCCCCGCCACCCGTACTATTGTGAGTCACTGAGTCAGAAACTCCTCGATTACTTACCAATGAACTAGTATGTCCGCCTCCAACAATGGTGACTGCTGATGATTCTGTACACATATTGAGGATTTCAATGGTCCCAAAGGCGAACCCAGGTAATTCAAAATAAGATGCTGGACCATTCCATAATATACATCCCGCATTAATCATTAATGGCCTAATTTCTTGAAGTGTTGAAATTCCTATATCATAAATTGGATATTTAGTAGGTAGTTCTGAAACATTCATAGCCACTCTATTCCCATCAACTTCTACTGCTATATCGCTGGGTAAAAGGAAAAATTCTTTATGACTTTCATACAAGGTTTCTGCTAGAGACCAAGTATCTTGAAAATCATCTCCCAGAGCATTTCTGATAAACGATTTATTTCCTTCACCAATATCTACTCCACTTGCCCAAAGCATCATATTTCCAACAACTCCAACTACAGGAATTGTATCGATAATTCCCTTATCTATTAGATTCTTAGCCACTTTCAACGAATCATCACATTTTGTTCCACCGAGGATTGCTATGTATGGACGAGGAGGATCATTAACTGCGATCTTAAGATTAGAGATTTCCTTTGACATTAGGTGGCCAGCAATACAAGGCACTGAATCGTAAAAACCAGTTAGAGAAGGGGAATTTCTATGAGAGGCTGCAAAGGCATCAGTAACATAAACATCGATTACTGATGATAATTTTCTGACTATCTCTGATTTCGCAGTTTCCTCTAGGGATGCTTTTTTCATAGAATTTTCATCTTCATGCATACGAATATTATCTAAGAACAACATTTCACCAATCTTTAGACTTTTGATTGAAGAGATGGCTTCATCACCACAAATATCTGAGACAAATTTTACCTTTTTACCAATTAACCGGGAAATCCTATCTGCATGTTGTTCCATGTTTGTAAAGTCTATTTTCCCTGGCCTAGATTGATGACCTAGCATCACAACTTTAGAATTTTGTAAGGTTCGAAGAGTAGGGATAATTGCCCTTAGTCTACTATCATCAAGGAAGGCTCCTGATGATGGTTCTAGAGGAGAATTTACGTCTACACGATAGAGAACTACTTTGCCGCCGAGGCGGACATCGTCCAGCGTAAGGACGTCACTCACGTTCAGGCCCAAAGGCTAACACTCTTTGACCGTAATGGTTGAATTAA
>DAFS01000011.1:0-514 GCA_002495525.1 Euryarchaeota archaeon UBA89
ATATTGTTTGTTTCGATATGGCACAGTTACAGGGTAGTGAGAGAGTAGGAGCATCAATAGTGTTGAGGAAAGGAAGACCATCAAAGAAAGAATATAGAACATATAGAGTAAAAAGTGAAGCATTGGATGATCTTAAAATGATGTCAGAAGTAGTTGAAAGGTGGTTGAAAAGGCAAGAAGAATGGCCGGATTTACTATTACTTGATGGGGGTAAAACCCATCTTGATACGATAAATGATGTGTTAGCAAAGTATAATCTGAGTGATGTGTTTCCTGTAGCTGCGTTAGCAAAAAGAGAAGAAACAATTTTTCGTAAAGGAATGGAACCAATTAAAATTGATAGGAAAGGAAGGGTGTTAATACATTCTAGAGATGAAGCCCATAGATTTGTTAATAAATTTCATCGTAAAAGAAGAGGGAAGAACACTTTGAAAAATCCTCTTGAAAATATTGAAGGTTTGGGTGCAAAAAAAATACAATCTTTAATGGTTCATTTTGGAAGTTATAAAAATAT
>DAFS01000011.1:938-25381 GCA_002495525.1 Euryarchaeota archaeon UBA89
ATTTGTTATTCTCTGAGTCTTCTATATCATCAAAAAATGATTCGTTGGCAACGAGAGAATCAAATGAGCCAAATACTTCAACGGCTGCAACTTCAGTAAGTTCGCTTTGTAACAACTCTTGTTCTTGTATTATTAGGAGTTTCTTTTCTTTCCTTCTCCTCACTATACGAACTGTAAATAAAATCAATAATGAAATTAAAATAATCATATAAGGAATCAATTCAACGAAGATAAATGACCAACTATATTCAAGGCTATATGTAACTGTATCAGAACTCTTCTTACAATCATTCCATGTCAATGACTCTGGACAAACAGGAGTAAGATATGTGAGTACCTGTCTTCCTTCGATTTCAACAATATTTCCACGATCATTTGAACTCTCAAAAGATGAAAATTTAATTTCATCTGGCATGTGAATAATAATTAATGAAGAAGACCGAATTGTTCCAAATACAGTGTGCTCCATTATTGGGAAGATTTGTTGCTGCATCTGTGAATTTTCAAATGTAATACCAAAATCACTAGTTATAGGGTCTCCAAATGGCCATTCTAATGCTGATTGATAAAATCCATATGATGCTCTGTGAATATCAAGATTAATTTGATCATCAATAGAAGAAATACTCATCTCTGCATTTTTTATTGATGCTGAAAAATTTATTGGTTGTAAATCGGATGGAGTAATTGTTTCAGGAATCTGATAAATCTCATTATTAAACATGAAAGGAGTGCTAATTAAGTCGGCATTCAACTCATATCTACCAACTCCTAAATCTAATGGGAAGCCAGATATCTCATTTTCACTAATCACTACTGGAAAAATATCATTGAGATCTTCTGCTAATTGGGACATACCCGAATTAGATATCGTGACATTTATTTTATTTCCATTCCCAAAATCTATTGGAGCTTTTATCTCAGACCCTCCTAATAATCCTCCTTTATTATTCATCTGTGTATCGAAAGATGGATCTTTTCTATCCCCGATTGCTATAGCCCGACGAATTAAATCGGATGGAATTGGTTGTAATTCGATATTATCTTCACCTAAATCAATATTTAATCGATGAATTGAGAATGTTAATTCTGCATCAAAGTCAATATTAATTTCTCGAATTAATTCATTTATTGCAATATTTTTGATGAAAAATTCTGCTTTTGAGGTAACGCATGTACCTTGTTTAGATGAACAAATTAAATCATTAGATGAATCTTCACAAGGTATTGAATTTAAACAAATCGGATGTCTCCAATCAAAAATTCTTGTCCCCTCAAATCCGGATTCGTAGATTTCTTCTTCAGAAAATAATGAATTAATTTCAATTACAGAATCTTCTTGTCCAGTAGAACGAATCCATTCAGGAAGAAGTAATTCTAAATTCATGTTGGTGTTTGGGAAATCTATAGGTAATAATTCCTGTAACCATTCAGAGTTTGCTGAAAAATCAATTTCCATAATACTCATCGCTGCCGCGAGATCTTCATCATTAAGTATTGAAAAGTCCAAAGTAGAAACATCCCCTAAACTAGAGCCTAGCATATTTTCAATAATATTTGACATTTGAACTTGAACAGGCTGAGAACTTGATTGAATATAGATAGGGTTCTTACCTGACATTGGATTTTCATCTTCTAAACAGTATCTAAACTCTAACAATTCATCACAGGTTTCTCCATTCCGATGCCTAAAATCTAATCCTCCAAGATTATCTGAGGGGGAAAAATCTGGCTGGAAAAAATTTATTTCAGTACCAAATAAATCTGAAAAACCCTTTGAAATTTCCTCTATTGGAATTCCTTGCAAAAGAGGAGATAAGTCTTCTTCCAACTCATAATCTAGCATTCTAATACCATCCGAAGTGATTATTGGAATATTCATTTTATCATCACCAAAATCAATTAACCAGTTATCCAAAGTATTTGAATCAAGATAATGTAAAGATAATTTCATCTGAATTTCAGTATTACTTGAATCTCTAGCATCGATTGATACATCTATCGATAAAGATGGTTGTTGGCTTTCAATCAATAATGTCGTTGATGAATCTCTATTTTCAATTCTCATGACCAAACTTTCAGAAATATCTGAATTTAGATTCACTGATTCTGTATTATCTAGAGATAAATGACCATATTTTTGAGAAATCTGATTTGGTATATTTTTTGTGAGTAATATGCCGGGGCTATCTACCTGAAATGCAGTTGAATAATCGGGAGGGAATACAGTTAATTCTACATAATGTCCAGGTAATGCTTTGGCATTAAACGAAGATTCAACGTCTCCTCCCATCAACAAAAGACCTCGAATAATTCTATCTAAATCGCCGGTGTTATCTTTAATTCCTAAATTATCAGGATCCATTGTTAAAATAAATACACCTCTAAAGCATATTGGTGGATTGAATGGATCATTCGTTCGACCATTTACTTCATCGATAGAATCTTGTGAATTATCATAGGTGCATTGTAGATTTTCAGTTGATGAAAATTCTACAGATGAGATAGTATTCAGAAGAGAATCTTCAGTATAGTCAAAGTTATCTTCAATATACTCTCTCATATTAGTCTGGATTAAAGATACCATTCTTTCTTCAACAGTAAATCCATTTCTTTGAAAATCAAGATAATTCCTGATATAATCTGCTGGAACACCATCTTCTAAACTGCTATCTCCTTCTAAGTCTAAATCTTCTAAATCTAAGTCAGAACGGGACAATTCATGTACGGCTGTTGATACGGTTAAGGATACACTATCTGCATCAACTACGTTTAAGATAATTGATGACTTAATCCATTCACTAATACTTGAGCCGTCAAGATTAGATTGATAGTCATCGCAAATACCATTCTGACTATTCCAAGTTGAACAAATATCATTTTCAACATCTGGCTCTCCAGGTGGTGGAGAAGCAGAATAAACTGGAGAAATAAGCAGGAAAACCAGTAACACTGCTATACGCTGCATGATAGTTGGAGAAAGTCATCTACCATAAGTCTGAATCCATCCTGCATCTCGGAGACTTCGATGAGTAGGGAGAAACCTAGTTCTCAACTACGAAAAAATATTCTTTCTCTGCTAAAATTAAAAGATTTAGAAGATAAAAAATTAGCCGCATTAATAGATGATATCCCCAAGCGCTGGGAGAAATTTGATGATATTGCTCTGATTCCGAATTCATCTTTTAGGAAAGAACACTGGGATTCAATAATTAATGATGATTTTTGGAATAAAATTTGTCAAAGTTTGAATGTAAAAAGGTTAGCTAGATCTGGAGAAATAATTGGTGAAAAAAGAGAATCAACCGTAGAAATGTTGGTTGGAGAAAGTGATTGGGTAATTAGAAAAGAAAATGGAATAAAATATGGTTATCATCTTACACAGTGTATGTTTTCTTCAGGCAATATTAATGAAAGGAGGAGGATGGGTGAAGTAACATTAGAAAATGAAATAGTGGTAGATTTATTTTGTGGAATCGGATACTATACACTTCCAATATTAGTAAAAAATAAGGTGAAACATGTTTATTCTTGTGAGTGGAATATAAATTCTATCAATGCACTATCATATAACCTTCAAAAAAATAATGTAGAGGGAAAATGTACTATTATTGAGGGAGATAATCGAAAAACTACTGAACATTTAGAGAATATAGCCGATAGAGTATTGCTTGGGCTACTACCAACTGCAGAAGATTCCTATCATGTGGCTTTAAACTGCATAAAAGAAGAGGGAGGAATACTGCATATCCATGGGTTATCACCATCTAATAATCATGAGAAATTTATCTTAGAAACTTCTGAAAAATTACAAAAAATAAATCATAATTATACCATGACTAATTGTAAAATTAACAAAATTAAATCTTATGCACCGCATTGGGATCACTTAGTTTTAGATATACAATTAGAAAAAACATAGTGAAACCATTACACAAAAACACAGTCTATATTTTATCCTATCATAAATTCGGAAGTATATGCGCACTCTCGCACTCATGATGTGTTTACTCATGACTGTGCCCACATTAGCTGGTTGTTTAGCCGAAGATACAAAACAAATAGATGAAAACGAGGAATGGTGGGAAACTCCAATCCATGAAAGAGAAAATATGAAACTAAATATGACTGGATGGAGAAGTCAACTTCCAGTTGAGGGAATTTATTCTTGGTCGGGTCCGACCGAACACTTCGTAGAAGTCGAACTACCACTATCTGAACAAGATGTAGGATATCCAGGTCCAGCTTTAATGCATATCTCGTTATGGATGCCAGATGTACCAAATGGAACGGAAGTGCCAGTAATTGCAACTGTACATCCATACTATGATTTTGGAGGTGAAGGTGTAGTTGGAGATGATTCTAACCCAAATACAGTTCCTGATGCAGGAGTAGGATTATGGGTTCTAGAAGAATTTGTCCCCCATGGATATGCTCTGGCACAGATTTCAACATTTGGCACCGGTCAGTCAACCCATTGTCAAGATGTAAAAGGTCTCGGTGAGCAAATAGGAATTCAAGCAGCTGTTCATTGGCTTGGAGAACAAGATTGGTCAAACGGGAATGTTGGATTAATGGGTAAATCGTATGCTGGAACTACAAACTGGGAAGCTGCTCAAAATCCATCTGAACACCTGAAAACAATTGTTCCAATTTCTGGATCTATAGGAGTTCAACAGATGTTCTATAGAAATGGATCTAGTGAAGCTAGGGCAATGCTATACGACGTTCTGTACGAAGGAGCTACTGCTGATGCTACAAGCGATGATATGAGATTTTGTACTGATGATGCTATAGGACCTTTGAGTCCATTTACTACTTGGTTAGGAGCAGGACTCGGCGGAGATGAATGGAATGATTATTGGGATGAGAGATATCATTTACAGGATGTAATCGATAATTACAATGGAAGTGTATACATCGTTTGGGGTTTACAAGATTGGAATGTTGATCCATATCATGCATTTCCGACTCATCAATTATTGAAAGATGCAGGCATAAATGTTCGAACTATTTCTGGTCAGTGGGGGCACAACTACCCTGATCAACCAAGTGTTCATGAAGGATTAGAATCAGGATATGGCGCTGAAGCATTCCCTAGTGTCTCAAGAATGGATTGGGCAGTCGAACTATTCCCATGGTTCGAATATTACTTGAAAGGAATAGGTGAGGAGCCAGAGTCTTATGTTCAAGTGCAAAGAAATGACGGGGAATGGCATATTGAAGAGACGTGGCCAGCAGAAGACACTATCAATATTCAATACGCAATCGCAGACTGGGATGGTGGGATGTCTGGAACTGTTAATTCACAACAATCGATGACTATTACGAGTCAACCACTGACTGAAGATATGCATATTTCCGGACTACCAACATTACATATTGATGCTAGAACAAATACTTGTAATGGAGGACAATTATTCGTAACAATGTTTGATGGGACTTCAGGTCTAAGATTAGGACACGCAACTATGGATGTCAGATATAGAGATGGGGGTTACGAAGCAAAAGCAACATCTCCAATGACAAGTTATAGGATGTTAATGGAATTTAATCCAATGGACGTAATTATTCCTAAAGGGCATACAATTCAATTGGTAGTATCCGAAACCGGAGAAGACTATTTGCCTTCTCCATGTGCATCTGCAGGAATGACAATATTTGCAGGTTACCAAGTACTCACTTTACCTACTGTAGATAGGCCTGTAAATCATGAGAATTGGTTCAATGTTCCAAACTGGTGGGACGAATGATAGGTATATTTTCTAATTTACCAAGACATTCTTTATGAAAATAATTACTTCTAAATTTTCGAGTGCTGCGCTTTACAATAAATCCACATTTGGAACATGTCCAAGCCCATTGAGAATTATTTTCCTGTAATTCCCTAGTTAATTGTCTGCCAAAAATACTCATTTTTTCTATATTAGGCCAGAGATTTTCTAATTGACGGAAATTTTTATCATGAGAAAAATTCCCTAAACAATGAATATATTCATGATAAAGTACGAACTCAGCATATAAGGAATATTTTTGCTCGAACAATTTTCTATTCAATCTAACTTTACAATTACTTGGGCTAATTTTTTTCGACTTATCTGAATTAGTTGTTAGACCATGTCTTGAAATAGAATTTTTAGTAAGAAAAGATACTTCAATTTTAGATAATTGTGATAATTCATAATCAGAAAATAATCTTTCATTATTTATATCGACATAAGCTCTCATTTTAGAAATTACATTGTGTCTTAATTGAGATAATATTTGATTATCAATATCATCCATAATAATATCTCGATATATAGTAAATCTAGAAGTAAGAGCCTGTACCTTCGTAATATATCCTCAACTGAATACCATACTCTGGATCATCTCCAAACCATAATACTGACTCCATGTTCTCTAAAGTTGTCAGACTAGTTGGCCAATCAGATTCAAAGTATCCGGGATACAAATCTTTCACTAACATAGTCCCATCGGCACTACCGTCGGTTCTGAAAAGTTCCCAATAATTTTGTGGGGTCCAACCAAAGAAGTAAACAACATCACCAATTACTTGAGGGTCGGATCCAATAGGTCCATAATTCATTGAATTGGCATTAAACCAAATTTCTCCATTGAAAGTCCATGGTGCAACTTCTTTAATTATGTAAGTTCCATCAAGTGTCCCATCGGATAATGCAGGTTCATTTCCAGTCTCAAAGTTCCCCCAGAAATCAAATTCTATATGTTTTTCCTGATTATAAAGGAATTCATTTTCTGGATCTTGGTCAATAAAATCTGTACAATACCATTCTCCATTCATACTGTTATATTCACAGTAATTCCATCTATCTTCTATCTCAGAAATATTTGTATCAGTCCAATGTTCGAAGAGTGGGTTAGTACAATACCATAAATCATCTAAACCACTATCAACTTGTTCCGTATTCCCTTCCCAAATACAAGAAGTATAATTTCTCCAAGCTGAAGCAACAAATGTAGATAGCGACATAAATAATTGATCTCCAAAAATAGTCATTGTTCCGGGGTTACCATAGAATTCTTGATCTTCACCGACCCTAGATGTAGATTCATTAGTTCCTGAACTTGTCCATAGTTCAGCCCTACTAATATTCCAATCCTCTCTGAACGAACCAGCGGAGAAATATAATTTATCATTGAACTCAATGAAGTTACCTGGATAACTGCCAAAAGAACCGTTGCGGATATCTTTAACTAATCCTGTAGTAATTGACAATCCGGTAGTTTTCCATAATTCTTGACCAACAACACCGTCGCTAGCTGAGAAATAAATTAAGCCCCCGGCTTGTGTCATTTGTGAAGGATCACTGCTCGCAGAACCAGGATTAATATCCATTATCATCGAAGTGCCTTGATCAGTGCCATCACTCTTCCAAAGTTCTGTCCCATTTACACCATTATTAGCAGAGAAGTAAACTACATCAGCAATCGTCATTAATGAGCTTGGTATACTTTCTGAGGCCCCAGGATTAATATCTGAAACCATGTAGGTTCCTTGTTCTGTAGCGTCGGTAAACCATAACTCAGTACCATTTATTCCATTTGTTGCCCTGAAATAAGCGCCTGTTCTGGCAACTGTAATTAGTGAAGAGTATCCATTCACTGCAGATGATAAAAGACCTCTGGCATATCCTTCATTGATGTCCTTAACCATGTAAGTTCCTTCTTCTGTTCCATCTGAGAACCATAATTCACTTCCATTTAATCCATTACTTGCAGCAAATAATATCCCATCAGCAAATCTAACTGGATCTATAAGTCCACTAGAATAAACGCCTGGAAGAATATCTTTTACTAGCTTTGTTCCATCTCTAGTGCCGTCACTAGCCCATAATTCAAGGCCAGTGGAACCATTATTTCCAGTGAATAAAACAACTTCATCCAATTCAATAATCCAAGTAAGCCCTGAAGATCCCTGAGGCAATGATAAATCATCTGTTAGCCTATCAAATACGGTGTTGCAGAAAGAAAAACTATGTGTTCCTTCATCAAGATGTAGAATTCCATCATTTGCTTCTCCTTTACCTGAGCCATCATCAACTCCAGAAATCACAGTAATACCAGAACTAATTGATGGGCAATCAACATTTGGGAGAGGTCTATACAAAATCACTTGATCTGAAAGCTCTTGCAGAGATTGTTTAGTAGACTCTAGAGCATTATCAAGACTTTCAATAGCTTCTCCTTCTAATTCAAGAAGTGTTTGTAGTGCGGCTAACTCAAGCGTTTGATCCACCATAATATTGTATAATGAAGAGGTATTGTAATCACTGGAACTTAATTGCGAAAGTAACGCCTGTCTTTCTAGAACTAATTCATCTATTTGTAACATCATTGAGTTAGAAGAATTATTCAAGGCTTCAAGATCGTTCCTTAAAGCGATATTTTCATTTATCATGGCCTCCAATAATAAAGTCATTTCGTCTTGATTTTTTTGTAACTCATCTACATCATCATTAGTCTGGCTAATACTATCATTTGATGCACAACCTGCTAAAGTTGTTGATACCATAATAATGGCCATAAATATACTAACAGCACTCTTCATACTACTCGGAGAATTATAAACTCTAAAAACTAATTTGCGTTTTTTAGAAAAATATACTTGACAAAGGGAAAAATATCTAATCATTCAAAAAAATATTTTCTCTATAATATGATAGTTCACCGATACTTCCTCTAATATCTCCTAATGCTCTGTGACCAGAATTATTCCTCCATTTTGGTACGTCAGGATACCATCTCCTTACCAATTCTTTCACACTAGTAACATCGACGCTTCGATAATGAAAAAAGGCATGTAAAGTTGGCATATATCTACGTAAAAAACGACGATCTTGCCCGATTGTGTTACCGCACAGTGGTGGTACACCAGCGAGACAATGTAACTGTAAAAATTCTAATGTTTGATTTTCAGCATCACTCATAGAGATATTAGATGAGCGTACTCTTTCTATCAATCCATTTTGAGTATGATGAGAAACATTCCAATCATCCATTTTTGCCAAATCTTCTTCTGATACTGAGATTGCGAAACTAGGGCCTTCAGCAACTATAGATAAATCGCCTTCGGTAACAATTGTAGCAATCTCAATAATTGTATTTTCATCAGGATCTAAGCCTGTCATTTCAAGATCTATCCATACCAAGCGGTCCTCAACCATGGTACTTGCGATGACAGTTCAGTCTTATCAGTTATGATTGAGCATCAGTATGATAATAGATAAGTTATGCGAAGAATATGAGTGGCACAGGTTACTTTCAGTTATTGAGAGAAAATAAGCCATTTCGCCGATTATTTACTGCTGACATGATATCCTATATTGGTGATTGGTTCACTGTAATTGCACTATTCATCCTAGCAGGTGAAGCCACAGATAATTCTCCTCTTGCAATTGCTGGTGTATTAGTAACTAGAAGTTTTGGAATGGCTTTATGCGATCCCTTTTCGGGTATGTTTGCAGACAGATATTCAAGAAAAGGATTAATGATGTTGTCTAATTTTATTTCTCTATTCGCTCTAGTTTCTGTAGTCTCATTCGATTTACTTGATAATTTATTCTCATACTATTTTCTTGCTTTTATAATGGTCTTAGCAAAATCGCTATTTGATCCTGCAGAATTTTCATATCTTCCAAAAATTTGTTCAAATGATGAACTAATTACAGCGAATGCATTAGGTTCGGGAGGATGGTCTGTAGCATTGGGAATAGGGGCAGGAATTGGAGGCTTAACAATCTCAGAATTTGGTATTACTACAGCCTTATGGATTGATTGTTCAACCTTTTTATTCTCGATTATATTGATATCAACTCTTCCTCCAGGTGGGCCAGATAATCCAGTAAAAGGGAGACTTACACCTAAATCTGCGTTTAGTGAAATTATATCCGGTTGGAAGTATATTCGTAGTGAACCTGCAATAGGTAGAGTCGTATTTGCTAAAGGAATGTGGGCATCAGGAGGTGGAGCGCAAGTCTTCTTACTAATTTTAATTGGTATGGAAACTAGTTTTGGAGAATTAGCTGCAGGAATAGGTTTACTGTTTATGATTAGAGGTTTTGGTTCAGGATTTGGTCCGATTATTGCTAAGCCATTAATGGAAAAAACGAATTTCTTACCTTATCTGCTAGGTGTTTCAGTTGGTATATCAGGGATATTTTATGTCTTAGTTGCGTACTTACAATGGACAGATATACTACTAGTGTTTGTGTTTTGTGCACATGCTAGTTCAGGTGTTAACTGGGTATATTCAACCACAATGCTTCAAGTACGCTCTGGTGATGAATGGAGAGGTAGGGTTGCAGGTACGGATTACTTAGTGATCACATTTACTATGGGTTGCTCGGCATTAGCAGCTGCACTAATTCTAGAGAATAATCTTCTAGAATTAAGAGAAGTTATTGCCCTCTCAGCTATTATTCAGATTATCATAGGAATAGGCTGGATTTTATTTGCCTCACCAAAAGAAAAGAAATATTTCAATAATTATATCAATACTAGCGTATAAAATTTTGAAGAAGAATTAATACAACAATAGGTGCTATAGAGAAAACCACATCTCTGAAAAGAGATTTAGAAGATATTTGAACTTGAGTTGTAATACGTTCTCGAATTTCAGTATCAATCTTCTCAATCATCCCTGATGCTGGATCTTTGGCCTTAGCCAAAACTTCTTCCAGCATATCAACTCCTTTGTCAAGTAGATTTGTAAAAATATCTTGTAATGGATTTCTCTGTTCTGGTTTATGAATGCCATCATCATCTTCAGAAATCTCAATTATTTCTCTCCATGGCCTAGGTATAGTAAATTCATCTACAGTCTTTAGAAATTCTCTACTCACCACAGTACCTTCTACAAATATCTTAGCGGTTGTTAAGTTATACTTAGCGATAGTTTGAATATTTTTTCTAGAACGAGTAACCTTGCCGAAATCGACTACTAACCAGATAATACCGGCTAAAATCAGTAATATTTTTCCTGATTCAGGAGTTTCTATCCAACTATTCCAACCTATATCACCATCAATTAGTAATCTAGCTGTTAATGCAACTAGAGCTGGTAAAATAAATGAAAGAACCTCATTCATAACAATCTTCCAAAATCCCTCCATTGGAAGTTTCTTAAATTTACTTAAAAACCACTTAATATGCCCAGTTCTATTTCCAGGAGGAGCATATGTATTTACTAAATCTATCAAAGGTGGTGCAATTAGTAATAATCTTAGTAAAAATGGGACAATTAGGAGTAATAAATATGCTTCCCATGGAGATTCAGGTGGAACACTTGGGAATTGAAGTGCGTCCGACATGGGACTAACTGAAACACCACCTGCCATGAATGTCACCCCTTCACTACCTTGACATTCTGGACAACGTATCTGCTTGATTTGATGCTGTTCTCAAAAATAATACAGCTAAAATTGCAGAAATTATGAATGCAGTACCCATATAATAGTGAGTATTTGTCATAAGAATCGCTATTCCAATCAGTGAAGAATAAGAGATTACTTGACAAATTATTAGTAATCTTTCCAACATCACATATTCTAACTCGTTTGTACCATCAAATTCTCTAATATAGGAATTAATAAGGAAAAATATGGCTTGAAAAGGAAGTGCAGCAGCAAGAATCGTCAGTCCAGTAACTACCACCATGTCAGGATCTGCTTGATCTAATTCTAAACCACGGAACAAAATATTACCCATATTCAAACCTATTATTGAGGCATGAATTGTCCATGCTTTATCGTAAGGCGACGTGGTTTCTCCTGTCGCATTAGAAGCCATATAGTAGATTGAGTTTTAATCAATAGTTGAATATTACTCAAGAATAATCTTTCAATTGTGTGATTTCGATATAGAAAGAAGAAATCGAAAAAGTTTTTCTTATTCATATAGAGATGCATGTTTTGCCCTTGTTTTGGAAATCTTCGGACTTACAACCATGGCACAATAAGGGTTATTTGGATTATTTGCAAAATAATTATGATGATAATTTTCAGCTACATAGAAATTAATTAATGGACTCACTTCAGTAACAATATCGTCAACAAAGTTTTGTTGAAGATATCCTATTACTTCATTCACATCTAACTTCTCTTCCTCATTTTTATGGTAAACTACACTTCGATATTGTGGGCCTATATCATTTCCTTGGCGATTTAATTGGGTTGGATCATGACAAGTGAAAAATACTTCAAGTAATATTTTTCTAGGGATTATTTCTGGATCAAAAGTGACCTCTATGACTTCAGCATGCCCACTATTCTTACTACAAACTTGCTCATATGTAGGATTATCAATATGCCCTCCACTATATCCTGGAATAACTTTTGAAACTCCTTTTAGACCTAATATTGCGCCTTCGACACACCAAAAACAGCCACCTCCAAGGACAATTGTTTCCATTACATCACCTTCTATAATTTGGAGCTTCACGAGTGATTTCTACGTCATGAACATGTGATTCGGAAAGTCCTGCATTAGTAATTTTAACAAAATCACAATTTATTTTCATAGAATCAATATCGGGATTACCAGTATAGCCCATACTTGAACGAAGACCACCTGTTAATTGATGTATTACATTTTCAACAGGACCTCTAGCAGGAACTCTTCCTTCAATACCTTCAGGCACATATTTACTTGTATCACCTTGCTCAGACTGGAAATAACGATCATGAGCACCTTTACTCATTGCACCTACAGAGCCCATCCCGCGATATACTTTGTATGACCTACCTTGGTAAAGAATCACTTCACCAGGCGCCTCATCAGTTCCGGCAAGAAGGCTTCCCACCATGACACAATCAGCACCTGCAGCAATTGCTTTAGCTATGTCTCCACTAAACTTAATTCCTCCATCTGCAATTACAGGTATGTCTAATTTCTTACATACAGAAACCACACTCTGGACTGCAGTTAATTGGGGTACTCCTACACCAGAAACAATTCTAGTAGTACAAATAGAGCCTGGGCCAATACCAACTTTAATCGCATTTGCACCCGCAGCAATCAAAGCATCAGCAGCAGCAGCAGTAGCTACATTACCAGCAATTATCTGGAAATCTTTACCAACTTTTTCTCTGATTTTTGCGACTGTGTATAATACGCCATGAGAATGTCCATGTGCAGTATCAACTACCACTGCGTCAGCTCCCGCCTCAAATAATGCGATTGCCCTTTGAATTCCTTTTTCGCCGGTTCCAGTCGCTGCTGCAACTCTCAAACGACCATGTTTATCTTTACAGGATTCTGGATTGTCACGACTACGTTGTATATCTCGAACGGTCATCATTCCAGTACATTTACCTTCAGAATCTACAACTAATAATTTTTCAATACGATGTTTATGTAATAATTTCTTGGCATATTCAGGATCTACATGCTCAGGAACCGTGACTAAATCCGTAGTCATCATTGAAGAAACCAGTTGTTCATCATCATCTACAAATCTAATATCACGATTTGTAATAATACCTACTAGATTCTCATTTTCATCGATTACTGGTAAACCAGAGAAACCATGTTGTTCTTTTATTTTACGCATTTCACCTATGGTCGTTGATGGTTTAATTGTAATTGGATCTAATACCAATCCTGACTCAAATCGCTTTACAGAATTGACCTTTGAGGTCTGCTCTTCAATAGACATATTTCTATGGATAACTCCAATTCCGCCTGCCTGTGCTAAGGCGATAGCCATGCGAGATTCAGTTACAGTATCCATTGCAGCAGACATTATTGGGATATTGAGAGAAATAGTAGATGTGAGTCTAGTCCTCAACTTAACTTGAGCCGGGAGTACTGCTGATTCAGCAGGTAACAAAAGTACATCATCAAATGTTAGAGCTTCTGGTATGCTGTCCTGTGCCATTAAAGATGGCCTAGACCATTCCTATTTCAATGGTTGGTATATTGGCATAGCAAAATAATAATAGAAATATTATTGATTCTAATTTTGTCTACCCTCTATCGCAATAATAATCATTGCAGCACCAAGAATAATCCTAGTATCAATCTGATTCCCTTTAGGAATATCAACAGTGAGCTTTTGAATCAGAGGATTCATCTTTTGAGTGAATATAATTGTAGGGTTATCAGGGAAATTAAATGCGAATTGCTGTGGGAAAACAAATTTTGCGAAAGGAACTATTCGACGTATTATAGCACTAAGCATTCTATCTTCTTTAACTTCAGCGTAAATATCGTTATTAGGGTCATAAACTGAATAACTATCTTGAAAAAAGGATTTTCGAAAATTACGTCTGACACCACCTAAACTTTCGCCGGTTTTGGAATCAGTAAAATCATAGTTGCCTGAAAGGTCCAAAATATTTCTAGCCTTAATTCTCATTATTTCTTCGGACTCACTTTCATCTGTGTAAACTCTAATATCCTCTTTAATTTTCAATGCCTTTTGGTAACAATAACCAATTAACTCCTCTTGAGTATCATCGTGATAGATATGAAATTTTTCACCTAAAATCTTTAATAATTTTTTCCTAATCAAATATTGATTACTTTCTAGTAGTCCCGTCATCAAATACAACGTAGGGGTAGCGAGTGATAGTCTATTCGCCTACATGATACCTTCTTATGATACGTATAATTGAAATCAGAACCTTGATTCGAAGAGCCATCTGACACAGCCCTTCTGCGGGAATTGATGTCTGAGTTGATGCCTATGCAAAGCCCCGTGACTAAAATAGAGCCGAAAATAGCTGCTCGTCTAGCAAAACAAAGTTATCACTTAGTTGGAGAACATGGTGGAGTCAAAGTCTGTCATTGGACAAAGCAAAGTCTAATCGCAGATAGATCTTGTTACAAAGGTACATTTTACGGAATTGAAAGTCATGGCTGTATGCAAATGGCTCCCAATGTAGATACCTGTAATTTAGCATGTACATATTGCTGGAGAGAACCTCATTCCGATGCTTTGACAAAAATTGATGATGACCCATACGAATTATTTCTTCAATCAGTAAAAGCACATAGAAGATTGCTAACAGGTTTTGGAGGACATCCTTCTGTACCAAGAGAAAAATGGTTAGATGCTCAAGATCCAAAGCATGTTGCAATATCTCTTAATGGGGAACCAACTTTGTATTCTCGCTTGGGAGAATTTCTAGATATTTGTCATCAACATGGTGTTTCTACATTTTTAGTAACTAATGGCTCATTACCAAAAGTGATTGAGAAACTCGATACGCTTCCAACCCAACTATATGTAAGTGTAGATGCACCAAATAAAGAAATTTTTGACCGAATATGTAAACCAAAGTTTGATCAGTCGGCATTTGAAAAATTAGAACAAACACTGGAGCTTCTTCCAAGTTTGGATACAAGAACAGTATGTAGACACACCCTAATAAAAGGGGAATCACTTGGTCACTGGAAAGATTATGCAAGACTTGACAACATAGCAGATCCAGATTTTATTGAAGCAAAAGGCTACATCTACGTAGGGAATTCACAATCCAATCATACTATTGAAAATATGCCATCTCATGATGAAGTTATGGATTTCTCGAGAAATCTAGCACCATTAGTCGGAAGAGAAGTTCTATCCGATCGCAGAGAGAGTAGGGTTGCACTAATCGGAAAAGAAATGATTCCAGTAACTTTACCTACAAGAATTAGAGATTTACCGAAAGATTTGGGTATAGCGAAACCTCAAAAGTTCTCGCTACCTCAACTTTGAGAATTTATTCTATGATTATACCATAGGCCTACTAGAACCACATTCTGGACATAACTGATCTTCGCTTTCTCGATAATCATATTTACATGCTGGACAATGTGAAGATAATACCATCGCATTATTTCCTGAAGAGACAGACACCCTATCTTCAGTAACTCTCTCTAAGTGAAGGAAATCTCTGTCAATCTCAGAAATTTCAAAGCGTCCAGGACCTCCTAAACCAAGTAATACATCCGGTGGAAGAGTTACGGTTCCTGTATCATCAATAATTAATTCTCTTGAGTCAGATAAATCGCCGATATCAACATCTGTTCCATGCTGCGCAATAAAACGACCTTCTCGAAGTTCTAAAGAGCGTTCACAAAATGAGGCTACTTCTCGGTTATGAGTGACTAAAAGAAATGCTACTTCACTCTCTTCATGAAGTTCTTTGAATAATTGTAAGACTTCCCTACTTGTTATTGGATCTAGAGCCCCAGTTGGCTCATCTGCTAAAATTAATTCAGGATCTGTGATTAATGCTCTAGCAATTGCAACTCTTTGTTGCTCTCCTCCAGATAATTGATCTGGCATTCCAAACGAACGTTCTCCCATTCCGAGCCTATCAAGAAGAAGTTGTGCTTTTGGCCTTGCAGTTCTAGATAGAATACCTTGGTGAATTAATGGTTGAGCTACATTGTCGATTGCATTTAGGTGTGGGAGTAGATTGGAGTCTTGGAAAATGAAAGAAACTTTCTCTTGTCTAAGTTTTACTAATTCTTTACCAGTCAGCCTTGTCATTCTGGTCCCGCCTAATTCCACTGATCCTGCTGACGGCTTCATCAAACCACCCAGACACTTCAATAGAGTTGATTTTCCTGAACCTGATGGCCCTACCACTGCGACTGCTTCACCTTCAAGAATAGAAACACTTAGGCCTCTTAGTGCTACCACATTCCCATCTTCAGCATTTGATTCATATACGTGATAAAGAGAGTTGGCACGTAAGATTTCATTAACTTCTTCTGACATTTTACTCACCTTTTAAGACCGTAGCTAAATCAGAGTCTAAAGCTCTTCTAGTAGTAAATAACAGAGACAAAATAACTGCTACTAGTACTAGGCCATTGACCGCTATAATCTCCATCCATGGCCAAACTAAATTTCTATCAATAGGAACGCTTGTACCCAAGAATAATTGGAATATAAATCCGAAGATGCTGAAGAAACCATTGAATGACTCTGAAACTGCTAATCCAAGGGTGACACCCAAAATCATGCTAACAAGAAGAATTGACATAATCTCAAATAGAACTAATCGAATTACTTGGTTTGGACTAGCACCAATTGCTTGTAATATTGCAAGTTCCCTCTTTCTCTGACTCAAAACTAGAGAAAGGAATACGAAAGCAGAAGATATTGAGGCTAAAGCAGCTACTACAAACATCATGCTGAGTAAACCTGGTGTACCAAAGATCAAACCACCATTACGCTCATTTTGTTCATGAGCAGTAGACCAATCCGATGCAGAAACAACTCCGCTATTACTCTTCAAATCAGCACTCAAAAGTTCTAATGACTCTGAACATTCATTGGTTCTTTCATCACATAATTCAAACATCCAAATAGAGGAAGTGTGTGAATCTACTATCTGATCACCAAGAAGTTCTCTGTAGGTATTCTCCCCTATTACAATAACAGAATCAGCTTCAACTGATGAAATACCAGGAACCCACTCGTGTTCACCAGCATAGTTAACTGTCGCTTCAGTAGTTCCAGTTACGACAGGAAGCCCAAATGAATTTAATTCATATGTGGTGTATAGCAATGTTAATGATTTACCAACAGGAGGTCTATCTAATGTACTTCTAGCATCGCCACCTGCCGTGTAGCCACCATTTCTCCATGTTTCAGACATTTGATCAATATTACCTCCGGGTATTGCTTGAGAATCCCATATTAACGTATTCTCATGGCCATCAAATACAACCCAAGTAAGTAAAGAGATTCCTTCCTCTTTTGTTTGAGTAAGAGTTCTGGCCACTGAAGTCATAGAAGAAATATCATTAATTTGATTATCTGAGATCGAGTCAATTGATAGCATCATCTGATTCCGCGCCTGTTCTTCAGTAAGTGCTGTATCAAATTGAACCATGACATCAGCACCATTCTGAGCATTTGTTGTTCTCTCATCAACCAATGTACCTGTATGACCTTGGACAGCGGCCAGAGTGACTATTGAAAGTGTTAACAAAAGAATCAATGATAAACGACTGACTGAAGCACTAGAGCCTGAACCACTTAATCCTCGACGAATATCTGAAATTGCTGGAGACCAACCGAACAAACGATTCAAAATTTGGGGACCAGCGGCACCAATTCTGGAAAGAACTAGAGCACCTCCAATCCAAAGGAAGAACGGACCTAGTAGGAGAAGGATTGCATTTAAGATAAAATTGGACACTATTCCAGAACTACCCCATGGCCCATAACCACCATTCGATTGAATCCAACTCTCTGCAAACGCAAGAAGACCAAGAGCAAATGTTAACCAATGAAGAATATAATTTGGTTTCCTCTCATTGGAGATTTTTCTGACACCTTCGTCTATCTCCATACTAAGGAATTTACGTGTTGTAACAGTGCCACGCCAATATGATATCCATACTGTAAGAAGTACGACTACAAGAGTAGAGCCAAGACTTAGAATGGGATCTACATTGAAATCTCCTTCTTCAGTAAATCTGAGGAAACCTACGGCTCTGAGAACTATTTCAACCGCTCCAGATGCAAGAAGAAATCCTAATGCCCAAGCAACTGTCCCAATTCCAAATACTTCCATGATCATCATTCTTGAAAGGTTATCTTCTGTACCACCAATTACTCTATGAATTGCTACTTCTCTTCTTCGCTGTTCAAGGGATAATTGTATACCATAAATTAAGACGACAAACGATAAGGCAACAATTGGGATAACTAGAATATAATCGAAAACCTGAATTATTCCTAAAAATATATTGAGAAATTGAATGGTTCCTGATATCATATCTGTATATTCAACGGAAATTAGAACCATACCAGATTCATTCTCTAATTCATAATACCTGGGAATCCAATCCTCCTCAGTTCCCGTTTGATTACCCGTATTTATGTCATAAACAGGGACATCGCCTCTGATCGATTCAATATTTCTTTGTAAATCACTGAGCCATGAAGTTGCGGCGCGTGTCGAAGATGTAGGGAGCTGAGTTCGATCGACTGAAATACCCAAATATCCGTGATCATTCTGCATTAATATCGTTTTTTGGGCATCACTAAGTACAGAATCTGTGACCATTAGTGGGTTGAACAATAGTGTTGGGTTTCCAAAACTCTCTTCATAAATAGCAGCAACAGTTAGATTTGTCACAGTAATTACATCTTTACAAAATAGTCTCTCAACCTCAAAATTAGGATCTAATATCGTATCACATTCTTCTACTGCCTGAACGCTATCTGTAATGCCATAGACTTCTTTCACATAAGAGAATGTTAAGTTATCTATTTTGTCACCCACTTCAATACTTGCTGCGCTAGCAACTTTTGAGGGTAAAACAATCGATCTATTCACTTGAGCATCTATTCCTGATGAGGGCCAATCTCCAAAAATTATTGTTTTAGAATGTCTTTCCCCCAATTCACCGTCCCAAATTCCATCACCATAGAACCTAATAGTTCTTTGATCATTTATTGGGGGGCCATTTTCCGAAGCTTCAGAATAATCCCAACTTACATTTGTCCAATCGGAAGTTGTACTATTTACAGCCTCTACATTCAAAGGTTGGGGATTGGCGAAATTTTGATCGAAGAATCCGTTAATCCGGATTCCCTGACGCCCAAAGACTAGCCCACAATCAGAAAACTCAGGTCTATCTGTCAAGTCGTCGCAAAATGACTCCCATAAGGCGGAATCGTTAGTTCTACCTTCCCAATTGCCAGTTGGATCTTCTTGAAAATCTATTTTTGCATCGAATACATCGTTTTCAAGTGAGAATTGGAAGAACCCTTGATTCAATCCTACTGCATAAGCTAAAACAGTGGTGATAACTAAGGATGAAAGGAATACGCCTGCGAATATTGCAAGTCCTCTCTCTCTACCCCTCCAGGCACTCTGCATTGCTAAACGAATATTATTTGGGGCACTCAACCACTTAGTACGAAATGATTTGTACCAAGATTGGTAATATTCCTCTAATGAAAACTTTTTCTTTTCTAAAGTTCTCTTCTGCTCAGGTTCAATTAATGGCTTAATCAACCTATATATCGAACGACCCCAAAAACGATTGAATCCACCAAATATAATGAGGAAAACAAGAATTAGCCAAGCAGATATCATTGTAGGAATTACTTCTGAAAATAATGAGTTTAGATTCATTAACTCACCTCCTTAATTCCCCAAGCTGAACGTATGTCAGATGCCGCAGTGACTCCATCTTTCAACAGAAGCATTCTGTCTGCCATAGATGCCAAAAGAGGATCGTGAGTAACCATTAATACAGAAATTCCATCATTTCGACACAAATCTTGGAACAAATTGATTACTTCCTTTCCACTTTTAACATCAAGATTTCCAGTTGGCTCATCAGCAAGAATCAACGATCTAGAACCAGAAATTGCACGGGCAACTGCAACTCTCTGCTGTTGACCTCCTGATAATTGATCAGGTATGAAATTCATCCTATCGCCCAATCCTACTCTCTCTAGTGCGTCACGTGCTCTAGTCTCTGCTTCAGAAGTTGAAATACCAGATAATTCAAGACTAAAAATTACATTATCAAGAGCAGTTAATTTCTCGATAAGATGGAAATCTTGGAATATCCATCCCACTCCTTTTCGGCGAACATCAACGACTTTATTTGGCGACTTAGTACCATACTCAAAAGATTCTAAATTAATCTTACCAGAGTCAGCTTCAAGTAAGCCACCTATTATGTTCAACAAAGTACTCTTTCCACATCCACTAGGACCCATTAAACTGACTAATTCGCCTTTCTCAACTTTGAGGTCTATTCCTTTCAATACCTCGAGTCTTCTCCTACCTGTACCAAAACCTTTCTTCAGATTATCTACGTGCAGCACGACAGTGGCAACTACAATTGCCTTAAACAGTTATTGTATATTTGGACTATACAAAAATTATTTTTTTGAAAATTCTTTCAGTACTGAAAGTGAGACGATTTGAAGGGTTTCCTCATGTGTAGATTCCAGAATAACTGGGCAGGCGAGGCCTAAATCATATGCATCTTGCCAAGTTTGAGCACACACACACCATCTATCTCCTGGTTTTAATCCAGGGAAATTAAACCGAGGGGCTGGTGTGATTAAATCGTTGCCTCTTGATAGAGCAAAATCAAGAAAATCTCTAGTAACTTCACAGCAAACAGTGTGAAGACTTCGGTCTCTTCTGTCAGTATTACAGCAACCATCTCTAAACCAACCAGTCAATGGCGAAAGTGAACATGTTTGTAATTCAGAACCAAGTACGTTAAATGATGGTAGCATAATAATCAATAATCCTATTCTTCAAAAAGAGAATCGTAAGCCTTAGACAATGCTATTCCATGGGCAACAGGGCTTAATAAATTTCGAACATGGTCGATCAATTTATTATTCGCTTGACGTTCTTTGCCTTTATTCATTTTCCATTCTGAATGAATGCGCTCCACAGCATCAATCCAAGCTCTTAATTCATCAATCGGTAGAAGATAATTATTTGGAATTATTTCATTGTGTGCAGCGGAATTTGAGGCTAACACTTTACATCCTGCAGCCATAGCTTCCGCAGGAGGATAACCAAAACCTTCTGAAACACTAGGGAATAGTAATGCTTCAGCATGCTGAAATGAAGCAATTAGTTGTTCTTCATTCAATCTAATTTCACTACCAATATTTACTAAATTAATCTCTTTCGATATCTCAGGATCTAATCCTGAAATTATATCTTTTACTAAATCCAATCTTTTCCTCGGTTCATCACTACCCACAGTAATTATCAAACATTTTTCAGAATCATGGAAATTATTAATCAATTCAGGAGACTTAGGATTTAATTCCGGATTCCAATAATCTACATCAATTTGGTGTCTAACAAGTGCTGTTTTCTTATTAGGAAAAAGACGTTGTACTTCATTTCGTGTTGATTCGGAAATACAAATTAATAAATCAGCACGATTTAGTCCTGACTTCAATTTATTAATATCAAATTTACGTATTGAATTCGGATTATTTTCACCTACATCAATTACATCATTATCTAATTTGATTTTTCTAGGACTGATATGGAATAAATCATGAACTGTTACCGCTACAGGAATCTTACTATTTTTAGGTACTAAATGAGCTTGCTCTTGATCTGTTATATGTAATAAATCGGCAGTTGTGGATTCTGTTTTTTGTTTCACTAGAATCGGATGAGATCTCCATCTATTCCAAACTCTTGGTAAAATATTATCTTCAACTTCATGCTCCACGATTCCTGCTAGAGTCCAATCTTTGACCAGTGTTTTTTCTAACAGTGAAATAACTGAAAAATGTGCTCTTCCAAGGCCAGTGTTAGGGCCTAAAGCACCTCCCCTAGCTAGTAAAACTCGTCTAACCACAGTACTCGTCAAAGCGTATCTGACTTAAACGAGAGCAGTAGATGAAGAGGTAGATGTCAAGTTATGCGGGGTCGGGACTGGCTGCGAAACCGCAACTTTTAGTTGTTAAAGGCTGTTTTTCTGCAATGGGCGGTGCTGAAAGAGATTTAATTAGAAATATTCCATTTCTTTCAGAAAAATTTTCTATTAAGATTGCAACACTTGACCCAGTTAGTGAATTAATCTCGATTTGTAAAAAAATGAATTTTGAACTACTTGCTCCTGAGAAATCTTGGAATATCTCGAAAAATCCTATATCTATTATTCTTGATAATGATACAAGTCTCGCTGAATGGAAAAAAATTAAAGGAATAGAATCTGCAATAGAAAACTCAGATTTTATTCATGTTGTTAGTGGGGATGGTTCGATGTCAATTATTGACTTGATACCCAGCACAATTCCTGTTCATCTTCATCTACTTGAGCCACATAGAGGGCTACATGAAGAGGTTCTTCATCTGAAAATAGATGGTAAACCAAAAAGGAATCTTGGAATAACCAAGACTCTATTATCGCGAGCAAGGAAAAGAGATATTTTACAGGTACAGAGTTTTAATTCTAGATTGAAATCCTCAATTAGCGGTAATTCAAATTACACAGTCACTAGAATTAAAGAAATTTATGATATTGAGGCTAGATTATTATGGCCCAGTATTCATTTAGAAGATTTTTCAGCTCAGGAAAACGATTGTAAGTTTAATCAGTTAGAAGGCCCCTATGTAGTGAACATTGGTAAATCTAGTTGGGTAAAAGGAACTTGGGAGA
Source organism: Euryarchaeota archaeon UBA89 (assembly GCA_002495525.1). GTDB lineage: Archaea > Thermoplasmatota > Poseidoniia > Poseidoniales > Thalassarchaeaceae > MGIIb-O2. Next base: position 24,087 of record DAFS01000011.1, read on the forward strand.
CTATCTCAATGTTAAGAAATACAAATATCTCTCTAGCACATGTTGGCGGAGGTAATTTAGAAGATATAAATCGACTAAAAGAGCATGCAGAATCATGTAAAGTGGAGGTTTGGTTTGCTCCAAGATTAACACAAAATGAATTAACAATTTTATTGAGAAATGCAAGAGCTAGTATTAGTTTAGCTCATGGTGAACCTTTTGGATTGACTCCAATCGAAGCATTTGCTGTTGGTACTCCAGCAATATATGTGAAAGAAGGAGGATTCACAGATACAATTATCGATAAAGAAAATGGAAGACTAATTGCAAGAGAAGATATAGAAAATTGGCATTCAGCGCTGAAAGATGCAGGAAATATAGATAATCGAATTAGGTGGTCTAAAGCAGGTATAGAGAGAATCAAATCTTTAGATCTGAGCTGTGAAAAACACGCAGAAAGAATTTATAATATCTATAAAGAATTTAATAATAAAAATTAATCATTTAGAAAAAATCTCATTGAACTAGATCTTAATGAAATTACTACTGAAACAAGACCAATAATTACCAATAATAGACTAAACCATTGGTTAATTACTATCGAATTCATGAAATCTGGCCAGAATGGAAGAATATCTAAAGTAGATTCACCTAGAGTGATTTTAGATCCTATAGATCCTAGAATTATTATCGAAGTTAGTGCAAATAATGCTGAAACCATCTGTAAATTAGCTAAAGAAGAGTATTTCCAAAGTTCTGGTCCAAATCTTACTCTACCAACCAAATATGATGATGTGAATCCAAAGGCTATTCCAGAGAAAAGAAATTTATTATAAAACATAGCACCACCAGAATTGGTCGAAGAATAATAACCAGAAATCATAGCTAATGGAATTGCTAACAAAGTAAAAATTGATGCAACATATGCCGCCCTATCTAAAGTAGTTTTTGATGATTCGAGATTTGAAATATATGAGGAAAACCATGCTAAAATGGCGCAAATACCCATAATTACTCCTGAACCAGCGACTAATCCGACTACAAGATGATGTAATGCAGTCATAAACATCATACATCACCTCCCGAGGTTACTGCTGGATCAGCTACCCATTCATTTTCTATTGGATCCCATAACCATCCAGGATTCTCTTCTGATTTTATCAGCCTTGACCAGTATTCATTATCTGAGTCTGGAACAGATATTTCTTGAATATCAGTAATTGACTCTTCAACTTCTGCAGTATTATCAATAATTTTCCTAACCCCTCTTGGAGCGAACCAAGATTGTAAAGATACCATGAATCCTAGAATAATCA
>DAFS01000011.1:25434-25608 GCA_002495525.1 Euryarchaeota archaeon UBA89
AAGTACCCATAGATAACCATGGCATACGATTACTGAAGTCACCCATAGTTGCAACCATTTGGTATTCAATTCTTGTATCTCCAAGTGTTGCAGGAAGTGATACTTCCCATTCCTGTTCTGAAACCATTTCAACAGTTGCTTGGTGAGATTGGGACTCACCAGATAATCTCCAAT
>DAFS01000011.1:25681-34494 GCA_002495525.1 Euryarchaeota archaeon UBA89
GATACCATGAATCCTAGAATAATCAAAGCAAATGAAATTGATTGTAAGTTTGCCCCTAATGAGGTACCGTCAAAATATGGTTCAGAAGTACCCATAGATAACCATGGCATTCGATTACTGAAATCGCCCATAGTTGCAACCATTTGATATTCAATCCTTGTATCTCCAAGCGTTGCAGGAAGTGAAACTTCCCATTCCTGTTCTGAAATCATTTCGACGATTGCTTCGTGGGACTGGGACTCACCAGATAATCTCCAATATACCATTAGAGATTCAGTATTTACAGTTCTAACTGTAATAGTTGAGGAGTCTCCAGATATCCTTTCTTCTGGAGAAGTCCAACCATCTGCAAGAGTGGGATAATTCTCTGGAATAGGTTCGATATTAACTGTAATAGCGTCTGTCTCGCCAATAAATGCCTTGTTATTGTGATTGTAGTAACTACCATGATGGATTGAAACATAAATTTCCTTTACACCTAAATCCTCAGGAGCCAATAGAACCCAACTAACAGTAGCTTGATTTTCAGAAGATACCACTTCAACATAATTAGATGAGCCACCGTTTGGATCTTGTATTATTGTCCATCCATGATCTTCTGGATTATCGCCATTACCATTCTTAGAACTAAGTAAGAAAATACCAACTAAACCATTATCGGATGTATCTAAATTAGTAATTGAAACTGAAATCTCTGTTGTTGTACTGGAATATGCAGTAGATTGCATTTCTACGTCTATTATTGCCGATGAAGCAGAAGATAGACTAGGATCACCATGACAAGAACCGCCACAAGTATAATCTCTATTACTATCCCCTTTACCTCCAGGATTAGCTACGCCAGAAGAAGTAGCCAATAGTAGAATTAATATTGCGCTTAGTGCAATTATTCTCGATTTCATGATTCTGACCTCCTTTTCTTAACCCGTAAACTAATTACTAAACTAGAAACTGCTAATATCAAGAATATGATAGTTAGAGGAAGCGATAAAATCGTAATTGAACCAGTAGGAGAATCATCAACATGATTAACAACAGATTTGGCATCAACTGAGATAGTATTAGTACCATTATCAAGCCATAGTATTTCATTATCTCCAACTACAATAGTAACTGCATAATATAAATCCGAAGCAATTGGGGCAATCTCATTCCAATTATTCTCATTAGTGATACCAACTAATTGCATTTCATCTAACGTCTCAGTTGAATATGAAGAACGATAAATATGGTATTCTTCAGCATTACCCGACCAAGTTAACTCAATATCAGTTCCACTAATTTCTGAATTAAGATCGCTAACCATAGATACAGTCCCTAGAGAATATAGATCTTGTATTGTAATAGATGAACCAAAGTTATCGGTAACTGTCAACTTAACGGTATGAGTTCCCTCGCCCAATAATATCTCGGCACTAGAACCTGGGAATGATTGGTCGTTTATCTGCCATAACCAATTATTGATAGTCCCATCTGGATCTATTGAAGAAGAACCATCAAAGATAATCATAGAACCAGATATTGAAATCTCTGGAATTGTAGACCAAGAAGGAATAGGAGGTAAATTAGATATTTCAATAATTGCTGATGATTGAGAACTCAATCCCCAAGGATCTCTAGCAGTAATTTTAACTTCCCAAATTTGCCCCGGTTCCAATCTTTCAGAAGGAACTAATGATTCTCCATCTAATTCAGGAACCTGATATCCATTTCTATACCAAATCACATCAAAGAATAGAGATTCTTCGTCAGGATCTATTGACGACGCTAGAACTACTAAATCTTCTAGAGAATTTGCAATTCCTAATTCAGGGAATGAATCTGGTTCGCCTAAGTATCCAGTAATACCAGAACCTAGATTGATTATTGGAATTTCAGGAGCACCATTCATTATAACTCTAGATGGAGTTGTCATTGAACTACCTAGATCTTCCCCATCACGAGGGATTACTTGTACAGACCAATGTTGATCTCGATACACTGATTCGGATGGTATCGTTAGTAATCCATCAAATTCTGGCTCTCTTTCACCATTAATCATCCAATGTATTTCACTACCTGATTCTGAATCGCCATCTAAATCAGATTGTTCCCAGATAACTGTTAGATCTTGATTAGCAGTAAGATTACCTTCCGGCAGCATAGTAATCGAAGTGACTTCTGGAGGGCTATTGAGAATAGTGATACTATCTGCATCAACCCATTCAGACCACACTAATGAATCTGAAACTCTAACACTAGCGTACCATACCTGATTTTTTGCAGTTGAATCTGAAGTAACCCAAGTTAAGTCATTGAAGGCAGAAACTTGGTAACCATCTCTAAACCATCTGATCTCTGTATCTGCTAGGTTGTCTCCATCTGAGTCAAACCACCCTACTATTACCTGTAGTGCATCATCAGTATATGCATTCGACCCTTGAGAAATATAAGCGTTAGCAGTGGGAGGAGTATTTGATGATCCTATTACAATCAATCCTGTAGATTTTGTCAACCCATAAGATGTTCCATCAAATGGAGTTACTCTAGCTTCCCATTCATCACCGGAACGAATCATCAAAGATGTTACTGTAAGTGTATCATCAAGATCGCTAATTCTAACACCATCAAGATACCAACGAATCTGGGAATCCTGTTCATTATCTCCATCCAAGTCAAAGTAATCATAATTCAAATTAATATCATCAATATCTGTTGGAGATTCAGGGTTTATCTCAAGATTCCTAGCAATTGGGACTGTGTTTTCAATAATAATTGGGCTTAGTGAAACAGTTTCTCCTTGATCTTCATTATCAGAAGGGGTCACCTCAACGCGCCATTCTTGACCCTTAGAAATCCAAATATCAGGTACTGTTTTCATATCATCTATCTGAGCTATTTGGAGCCCGTCTCTGAACCAACGAATTGTAGTACCTTGTTCAGAGTCTCCGTCATCATCATTATAATCATATTCTACTCCAAGACCTGTTTCTTTGGTAGGTGTAGAAGGAACATAACGAACATTTGTTGCATTAGGAGGATTATTGGTACTGGCAGTTAATTCAGGTAAATTCCAAGACCCTGTGTCCCAAGAATCCCCCGAATTCTGTCCATTCCCATTTCCATATAGAACTGCTAAAGTGAAAACTGCAGTGCCTGAACCTGCAGATGGTGACGTCCAATCTGCTGACCAACTACGGGAAGATGTACCATCATGAGTTAATTCACCATTTACTAGTTTGACATTATTGCCTAGATTACTCCATGAACCAGAATTTACATCTAAATTAAATCCACCAGTACCAGGAATATGGGGGCCTCCATCCCATGAAAGAGTGTAAGTTGTAACCGCCTCATAACCCGAAGATGGAAGTCCGTTTAGCGAAACGCTCATTGATGAACTAGAACCACCATGACAAGAACATCCAGAGGTTGAACTACCAGTTCGACCAGAGGAATTTGATTGAACTACTTGGGCTGTAGAAATTAAAAATAAAACAACCAAAAACACCGCTATGCGCCGGGACATCATTATCTCTCAGGACAAAGAGATATTGAAGAAGTTACTCCATAGACTGAGTTGATTACGCCGTTGCATTCATGGATGAGTTGTGACTCGCAAGGCCATGAACACTGTAAATTCAGTTGCAATTATCGGCGCGGGAAACATGGGGTCGGGAATTGCTCAGAAGTCTGCTCAAGAACAATTTAATGTTCAGATGGTAGATCGTGAAAAAAAGTGGGTTGATAGAGGAGAAGAAATAATCAATGATTTTCTTGAAGAAGCAATTCAGAGAAGAATATTCAAACCTGAGAAAGTTGAAGAAATAAAAAGTCGAATTACTGGAGTGGTTGGTACTGAAAATATCGCACCAGATACAGATTTAGTGATTGAAGCGGTTTTTGAAGACTTCAATGTTAAGAAAGATGTTTTTAGTATTCTAGATAGAGTATGTGGTGATAAAACAATCCTTGCATCCAACACATCATCATTATCCGTAAATGAACTGGCGAAAGCAACTGGAAGACCTGATAAATTTGTAGGTTTACACTTCTTTTACCATCCAGCAAAAAATAGATTGATTGAAATAATTCCCGCAGAGACCACCTCAGCAGAATCATTAGCAGCAGTTGAACAATATTGTAAGACAATGGGTAAAGTAGTGATTGTTTGTAAAGACAGACCAGGATTTGTGGTAAATAGGTTCTTTGTTCCTTGGTTGAATGAAGCTTGTCATCTTGTTGATGAGGGTGTGGCATCAATTGCTCAAATTGATGCCGTTGCTGAAAAGGCGTTTAATATTGGAATGGGGCCATTTGCCTTAATGAATTTGACTGGTCCATCAATCGCATTACATGCCACAGATTATCTAGCAGAACAATTGAACTGTAATCGTTATTATGGAGCCAAATGCCTAAAACAAACTATCGCTAACTCTGGGATGTGGGATATTGACGAAATAACAGAATGTGATGAGGAAACATCACAAATAATTAGTGAGAGACTATTAGGACAAGTTTTTGCTGTTTCTGCTCAGATAGTAGAAGAAGAAATATGTTCAATTGAGGACGTTGATAGAGGAGCGAAGGTTGGACTCAGATGGGCAGAAGGGCCATTTGAAATTGCCAACAAGATAGGAATTAAAGATGCTAAAAGAATGGCGAAAAAATATGCCGAATTAGCTGGATTTGAATTGCCGTTATGGATAGAAGAAAAAGAGGGATTTTTTGATTTTAATTATATTGATACTAGAATAGACGATGATATTGCGAAAATAGTCCTAAATAGACCTGAAGCAATGAATGCTCTGAATGAAGAAGTTGTTAGACAATTAGGAACTGTTCTTGATGATCTAAACTCAAGAGAAGATATCTCAACAATTGTACTAGAGGGTGCTGGGAAGGCATTCGTTGCTGGAGCAGATGTCAAATATTTCGTAGATAAAATTCGTGAAGACTCAATAAAAGATATCTATGATTTCACTTCTTATGGTCATGAAGTTCTGAATAAACTTGAAAAATCACAGAAAACAACTATCGCACTAACAACAGGTTTGGCTCTTGGGGGAGGATTAGAACTGGCATTATCATGTGACTATAGAATTGGAACTAGGAGATCCCAGTTCCGTTTCCCTGAAACAAGTATTGGTATTTTTCCAGGACTAGGGGGGACGCAAAGAACACCACGTATTTGTGGAATAGAAGCTTCTAGATTTGCTGTTTTAGCAGGGAACTTCCTAGATTCAAAAGTTGCTTCAGCACTTGGTATTATCACTCATTTAGTAGATTCTGCGGCCATTAATGAAACAGTTATTACATTATCAAAAGCAGGTAAGCCTCAGAATAAATATCCTAGTCAGCCAAAAGATATTGATCATCCCATTTCTAAATTTGCTGTAGAATTTTATAAAGATGAAAATATGGAAGAAATAATGTCTGGAAAAATGCCTAAGAATTTTAATGGAAATGAGAAGTTGGCTTCAAGACAAATGAAATCTCTGGGCTACACCGCCCCTGTAGCTCTTGGAATTGCTAATGATCTTCTCAATCAAGCGATTGAAACCGGAGAAGATCTAGATGCAGGCTTAGAAAAAGAGTTATCAAATCTAAATACAATATTTGAATCAAAAGATGCATTAGAAGGTTTGTCAGCTCTAATCGAAGGAAGAAGACCAAGTTACACAAATTCCTAAATTAAACAAAATCTATTTTTTCTGAATTCTAAGTTTCCTTCTTGGAGATTGAGACCAAGCAGGAGTACGATATTCCGCCATACCCGTAATTGCAAGGTCCAAAATGTTGTTAAAACTCATAATTTCTCCTCCTTATTATTCATTTCTATTTCATCCATTGTTTCATCTAACCATAATTCTAACCATTTATCCATATTAGTTTCCTCCTGCACCTTAGTGTAGTTTTCACACTGAGCGAGTGACCATTAATATATCAATTAGAAAGTATTTGAGCATACACTAAGGTGCATTTTATACACTAGATGCTGTTGGGGACATTTGTTAATTATGAGTCAGACACGAATGAATGTATCAAATAAAGATTGGAAGAAAATTAATTCTGCATTAGATCAAGTACAAGATAATGGAAGAGATATTAGACAAATTTTCCAATCTTATTATGAAGATGGAGAAGAAAATATGGAGTGGGAGGTAGATGCTGCGGTAATCTCTTTCAGTATGTTCAGTTCGAGATGGACTACTGAAATTCTTTCTGCCTTATACATAGCTGGCGATAAAAGATTCAATGAATTAAGAACACTATTAAGAGGAATTTCAAGTAGAACATTGTCTGATAAATTAAGATCTTGCCAAGAAAATGGATTAGTTGAGAGAGTTGTTGATGATGGCCCTCCTATTCGTGTAATCTATAGATTGACTACTCATGGTAGAAATTGTGGGAGATTATTGGGGCCGTTAGTTGCATATATGAAGATACATAATGATATGGTCGTTTCAGAAGAATGATAGAGAAATGAAGCATTGTCGACTCAAATGACCGATTCTTTCAAAGACTAGTTCGTAAGAAAGTGAGTATGGCTTTACTCCAACAGTGGCGCAGTAGGCGTTCTTGGGCCATAGATGGTATTATTGCTCTGGGAGGTGCTGCAATGGGAATCTCGGCTCTAATACCAGCAGTAATGCCTCCAATTTCTGAAGGTACAATCTCTTCACCGACCGAACATCCATGGGAACATCCAGTACGTGCAAAAATTTTGACTACATTAGAGAAATCTCCTGGCCTGCATTTTCGTGAATTGCAGAGAAGAATGAATGCAGCAAATGGTACTCTTAGACACCACTTAGATGTTTTAGTAAACGAAAAAACTGTATCAATTATACCAGTTAATGGAAGAACCTGTTATTACGCCGGTGCGCCGGCTCAAATTGAAATATTATTAGGAACGGGGGTAAGAGATGAAAAGAGGGCTGCTGCGATGTTACCAGTAGGTCTATCAAGTCTTCAAAAATCAATTGTTGTAAGACTTGCAATGTCATGTATTCCAGAAAGTCAAGCTCAATTAGCTAGAGATTTGGGTAGATCTCGTTCTGCAGTTCATTCAGCTATTTCTGTTTTGAGAAATAGAGGCATTGTTTCTCCTGATAAATTGACATTAGCGGACCATTTATCCGGATTAAAGACTTCGAAAATTGAATATAATTGGCTCGACTTGAGAGTAGAGTATGCTTGATTAGCCAAAATTACTCAGAGTTTAGCAGAATGCTCTTACACTCTGAATTATCGGATAAGGTTGTATGTTCAGATTAAGGTTGGTTGAGCAACCAATGCCAACAGGTAGTAAAGACACTCAAGTCCTATTAGAATGGTTAATTGATTCCCTATCTCTAGTAAGAAGAAAATCAGAGTCTTGGAATACTAATGACGAACCAAGTGCGCTGCATAGAATGTTTACAGGTTCCCTATTGAAAGAACCACTCCGAGGTTGGAATACCAAAGAATTAGGAGATAGTTGCGGCTTATCACAAACTGCAATGCATAATCAGATGCTAAGGTTAAGAGAGTCCGGATTAGTATCTTCTGAACTTAGGGGAAGATGGCATATTCATGTTCTTAGAGGAGGGTCGATGACGAATGCAGTAGAGTTATTAGGGGTTCAGGCAAGAAAAATTCTTGATATACGCCTTACAGAATTATCTGATTTAATTATTGATTCAGAAGAAAGAATGTCCACTGATGCTGAGGATGAAGAAAGGAGATTTAAAATTAAAATTGCAGAACCTAGTTCTACAATTGATGGAAAAGATCGAATCGACTCACTAATTGATGATCTAGGTCTAAATGGTGAGAGAGGAAAGTCAGAAGATGACTTGGCAAAAAAAATAACTATTGAGCTTGCTAAAAGCCATAGGGCAGTTACTTTGCTAGTATTAGCAGAAAGATTAGATGAAACAAGATCAAGGGTTCAAAGAGTCCTTGAAAGACTATTGGAGATGAGTATTATCGAAAGAGTTGCTATGCCAGATAGAATTGCACAAGACGTCTATCTTGGTTTGATGAGACAATTTGATGCTAGAGGTGAAGAGTGGTTAGTCACCAGAGGAGGGTTAGGCAGGTTAGAATCAAACATAACAAAGAAGATAGTTACAGGCATTAAGAAAAAAAGTCTGAGTATTGAGAAAGTACAAGATATACTCGAAGATGTAGAAATTGAGAATCAAAAATTATTACTAAATACATTAGGTGGAAGAATGCCTTACGGATTTAGAATAGCAGGAAAAAACGGTGATGAAATTAGAGAAAGAGTTCTAAATCGTTTAGATCGAACAATACGTAGACTAGTTACAGTTGCTAAGAGAATAGATAATTCTCTTGAAGTGTAATCATTTTCCATCTGTTACAAAGCCTTTCCAAGCTCGCATATATTCTACAAAAATAGGACTTAAATCTGCTTCAAGGAGATGGCTCTCAGAAAAAGGAGGTTTTTGAGGAGAATATGAAATATCTGAGAGATATTTTGGCCAATCAGGATAAGCTATCCCTACTCTAGCAACACCAACTAAGTCAGCGCCTTCGTCGATAACATACTGAGCATCTTTTGCAGACCATACAGCACCGGTCGATATCAAAGGTAATCTATTATCAGTTACTTCACTAAATATCTTAGTTAAGCTCCTATTATCTAATTCAGAATCGACTTTTTGAAAAACGTCCCAACATGATATATGTAAAATATCAATTTCTAGTTCTGAAAGTATTCTAGCTAATTGTAAGCTATCTTCTAAGTAAATACCTAGTTTTTCAATTATAGGTGAAATACGAACTACAATTAAAAAATCAGGACTTGTTTGTTTGCGAATAGA
>DAFS01000006.1 GCA_002495525.1 Euryarchaeota archaeon UBA89
GATCGTGTATCTCAAGGTATGAGACAAGCGTTTGGTAAAAATGTAGGAACTGCTGCACGGGTTCAAAGAGGTCAAACTGTGATTTCTATTGTAACAACTCCTGAAAATTATATTGTTGCAAGAGATGCGTTGCGTAAGGCAAACTGTAAATTTCCAACACCTTGTACAATCAAGGTGGTTGAAGGTTTCGAGCATTTGAAAGGACTAGTCTGAGTGTGTTGGGCATGATGCCCGAGGATCCTCTTTCAGTTTTACACGAATCTCTACGTGGTTCACCAATTATATGGAAAGGAGAGTATCCTTATTTCATTCATCCAATTTCTGATGGCATCCCTAGAATGGATGCGAAAGTACTACGTGCAACTAGGGATTTAATCGTTGAAAGTGTTGATTGGGAAAAAATAGATTTGATTGTGACTGTTGAGGCTATGGGTCTACCACTTTTAGCTGCTGTAGGTGACGCAACTGGTATCCCAACAGTGGTAATTCGTAAACGATCTTATGGGATGGAAGGTGAGACAAGAGTGGACGTAGCAACTGGATATTCTCAATCTACAGTTTATATCAATGACATCAAGCCGGGTGAAAGAATTCTGATAGTAGATGATGTCATTTCTACTGGTGGAACATTGGAACCACTGTTAGAAACTCTAGAAAACATGGGTGTAATTCTCCAAGATATAGTTATTGCAATTGAAAAAGGAGATGGCCGCAAAAGACTAAATCAAGAAAAACCTGAATGGCCGATTAGATCTCTAGCAAGAATTGAAATTATAGATGGTAAAGTAGAAATTGTAGATTAGGCGGTGAGTATTTGGATTTAGAAAGACATAATTTTGAGTTAGATGATTTAATCAATCGGATAAAACAAAATGATCACCGACTTGTTGCATTACAAGTTCCTGAAGGATTAAAAATGCAGGCTTTGGATATGATGGATCAGATAGAAACTGAAACATCAGCTAGAGTAGTTCTTTCAGCTGATCCTTGCTATGGTGCATGTGACTTAGTTCATGATAAAATGCAAAATATTGGAGCAGAGTTAGTGGCACATATGGGTCATTCACAAATGAATATTGATTCAGGGATGCCTACTCAATTCATTCCAGTAACATATAATGGAAGTCCTGAAATTGAACCTGTTCTACCGTTTCTCCATGCTCATCGTGAAATTGCTGTTAGTAGACTAAATGATTCATCAGGACCTGTATTGTCAGAACTTGAAGCACTAGATCGATTTGAGGATATGGTTGGAAGAGTTGCGCCCTTGACAGATACAAAACTTGGTTTAGTAGGAAGTATACAACATTTACACTTACTTCCTACATTTAAAAAACATTTTGAAGATGCTGGATTTGATGTCACAATTCCAGTTGGTGGAGCGAGATTATCATTTCCTGGTCAAGTTCTAGGATGTAATTATTCAGGAGATGACCCGACAGTTGGACACTACATATTTTTAGGAAGTGGAGATTTTCATCCGATTGGTTTAGTTCTTCATACTGGAAAACCTCTAGCAATGTTGGATCCCTACAGCGGAGATGCAAAAGAAATGGGTAGGGAAAGAATTGAAAGAATTCTAAGGCAGCGTTCAGGATTAATAATGTCTTCAATGGATAAAAAAAGATTTGGAATTTTAATAGGTTCTAAGCCAGGTCAAATGAGAAGAAATTTAGCACTAAGAATGAAAAGAAAACTTGAAAAACATGGAAAAAAAGGGTTTTTACTGTCATTAGAACATGTCGGTCCAGAATTAATAGATTTTTATCCTGTTGATGTTTTTGTTAATACTGCCTGTCCAAGAATAGCGATAGATGATGCTGTGAAGTATTCAAAACCAATGATTACCCCCTATGAACTTGAAGTTGCTCTAGGAGATAAGAAATGGGAAAATGGATATCAATTTGATGAGATACCATGATTAAATATTATCTAAAAATCAACTAAACTAAAAGAGATTCAGGATAGGTCTAAGAACGACCGAATAAAGAACGTACTGATGTCAGGATACCTCGACCGCATTGGTGCTGGTAAAGTCCTAGTTAATAGAGAACCATTTTCTTTTGATTGGACACCAGACAACTTGGTAGGAAGAGATAGAGAACTGACTGAACTAGCTAGTTTATTCACTCATATAGAAAATCAAAACTCAAGTTGCAGAGCAGTAATTACTGGACCTGTTGGCTCAGGCAAAACCGTACTTACGAGACGTTTTGGACATGATTTGTTAGGCCACTTGGAAGGAAAAAGGAAAATATCCCTAGCTCATGTAAATTGTAGGAATCACCCCTCTACGTCACAAGTATTACAGAGGATTGCCCTAACCTTGGATTCGGGACATCCTGAAAGAGGCCTTAGTTCGGGGGAAATGATTCAATCAATAAGGAGAAATTTAATTTCACATAACTGTCATCTACTTTTGGTTCTTGATGAAGTTGATTTGCTAATTAGAAGAGATAATTCAGATTTGATATACAAGCTTCTCAGGATTGATGAGGGACAAGAAAAACAAGGATCAATATCATTAATTCTAGTTAGTCAAGACCCAATGCTATTGAAGTTATTCGAGCCTGCTATTATCTCGAGATTGGGGGCAAGTAATATTCTAAAAATGAGCCCTTATGATAAAAAAGGATTAACTGATATAGCTCGACAAAGAGCGAATATAGCTTGTAGGAATGGCTCAGTAAGTGAGGGAGTTCTAGAAAAAATTGGAGTTATGGCAGCAGAATCTGGAGATGCCAGATTAGCAATAGAATTACTAGATTCATCAATCAGAAGAGCAGAATCTTCGGGGAGAGGAGAAGTTCTTATTGAAGACATTGAACAAAGTTCTGCAAGAGTTGCAGCAATAGAGCCTAGTCAAGTAGATGGACTCTCAAAAGATCAGAAATTAATTATGCTTGGACTGTGTAGAAGATTAAAGAAAGAAGCAGAGATAAATACTGGAGATGCAGAAAAACTTTACAAAATTGTTTGTGAAGAATACGAGACTAAGTCTAGAAGTTATACTACTTTTTGGAAGCATCTAAAATTTCTAGAAAATCAGGGTTTAATTGAAACAAGAAGTGGGAAATCAAATGTTGGAAGAGGTAGAACTCAATACATTACAATGAACAATGTAGCCCCTGCAAATTTGGCTGAAAGAATCGAGAAAGAATTGCAAA
>DAFS01000013.1:0-12514 GCA_002495525.1 Euryarchaeota archaeon UBA89
TTTGCCTGGCGGAGGCGGTGCTTTCCCCGGGGGCATTGGAGTCTTTGCAGGAGGTGCTTTTCTAGGCCTCTGCGGAGGCTTAGGCGGTGGTGGTGGAACCTTATCTGCCATGGCTATCCTCTATTGGCAACCCGGGGGACTCTTTGAAAGAATCGGGGCTATGGTATCTTTTTCCTTGGACTAAGCAGGATAAAATAATAGTGATTCGCAATGAATTGGATGTAATTTTTCTCTGGCACCTAAGCCCTCAAGTTCTATCACAAATAAATTACCGATTACTTCTGCACCCTGCTGTTGACATAATTTCACACACGCATCAACAGTACCGCCTGTTGCAAGTAGATCGTCGATAATTATTATTTTCGCGCCGGGAGGAATAGCGTCGTCATGCATCTCTAAAATATTAGAGCCATATTCTAAAGAATATTCGATTTGTATAGTTGATGAAGGTAATTTCCCTGGTTTTCTTACGGGAACGAATCCTACTCCTAGCTTAGCGGCTAGCAGCGGCCCGAAAATAAATCCGCGGGCTTCGGGGCCAACAATATAATCTGGGACCCATTTATTATGAATGCAGATTTGTACAAACATGTCTGTAAGTTTGTTCAAATATTCTCCCGAACTAAGTAAAGGAGTGATGTCTCTAAACATTATCCCCTCAATAGGAAAATCCGGAATTGTTCGGATTTGTTGTTGAAGTTGGTTAATTGTTTCTTTGTCGAAAATTGACATTTTAGCACCTTTGAGAGGAGGCCCCCGGGCCGCTAGGGCCCGAGAGTTCCTTTTACGTTATTCTACTCAATCGTTTAATCCGACTTGCTCGAAGATCCAATCAAATGTTGATGTATCTCCAGGGCCGAGGTAGAACATTATCATGAGTATAGCTAGAGTTCCCATGATCTTGTTGATTTCATCAAACTTACCCATTCCTGCTTTGATTGCAACGTATGAGATTACACCCCACGCGATACCGTCTGCAATAGAATAAGTGAATGGCATCATGACCATTGTCAAGAAGGCTGGTAGGGCCACTTCACCATTATTCCAATCGATGTCTGCTGCTTGTCTCATCATCATAGCACCAATTACGACTAATGCGCACGCTGCTGCGAAAGTAGGTATAGCCTGGAATATGTTTGAAAAGAAAAGCCCTGTGAGCATCAAAACACCTACAGTAACTGCGGTTAATCCTGTTTTACCGCCATCTTCGACACCTGCTACTGATTCGATGTAAGTTGTTGTTGTGCTTGTTCCTGTTAGTGCCCCGACAATTGTTGCTGCTGCATCAGACATGAATGCCTCGTCTGAATTCATTAACTCGTCATTTTCGTCAACATACCCTGCTTGCCGACCCACCGAATAAAGTGTGCCTGCGGTATCAAAAATATCAACGAATAAGAAAGTAATCATTACTAACAAGAATGCCCCCATTGAGGTACCATCTGCTGAACCGACGTCTCCTAATGCTCCCAATGCTGCACCCAATGTTTCCTCGGGTAATCCAACGAAGCCGAAGTCTGTAGAAGGCCATGTCGCTTCTGGCGATGCCCAGCCTGCCCCTCCTGCGAGGAAATCGTTGTATGGGTCGTAAGCTTCTACCGCCCAACCGTAAACTGATGCGACTGCGATTCCATAAATTATAGCGCCTTTAATACCGCGGGCCATCATTACTGCAATTGCAATTAAAGCAACCATAGAGATTAATGCTCCATGATCATATCCAAAAGATTCTGTTGTTGCAAGATTTACTAATGTTGCACCGTCGTCTTGAATCCAACCCATTTCTCTTAATCCAATAATAGCGAGGAACATTCCAATACCTGCTCCTGTAGCAATTTTCAAGTCTGTTGGGATTGCATTAATCATTGCAGTTCTCCATCCTACTTGAGGTAGGGACATTACCATGAAGATAATACCCTCAACTAATACTGCTGCTAGAGCCACGTCCCATGCTACACCCATTGCGCCAACTACTGCGAATGTGAAGTAAGCATTGAGCCCCATTCCTGGTGCCAATGCGAATGGTAAGTTAGCCCAAAGCCCCATTACTAAGCAACCGATAAAGGCAGCTACCGCCGTTGCGAATAGTGCGTCGTCAAAGGGTATACCCGTTTGTCCAAAGTTACTCAGCATCGATGGGTTGACTACGAGAATGTATGCCATAGTCAGGAAAGTGGTCAATCCTGCTCTAAGTTCACCATTCACGGTACTGCCCGCTTCTGTTATTCCAAATTGTTTGTCTAATGCGTCCATATTTTTTTTCATCTCCTGTTTTTCATTCATCCCAGACATCTGTCCAGATAGGATACCATTATACATAAGGTCTATCAATTGTTCGGAACACTTGATTCAAGAATTTATGTGGATTGGAGTGCCATTAACAGGTAAATGAATTTCAATTTTTTCCCTTAATTCGGAAAAAATAACATCTCTACTTTCTTCGGGCGCATGAAATAAAATCATATTTTTAGGGCTGCAATCATTGGCAAAATCACATAATTCGGTATGGCCCGCATGATTAGATAATTGGAATTGAGTAATGTCTAGATCAATCTTAGTCAGATTACCAAAAATACTTATTTTCCCTTCTTCTAATAACTTTCTTCCGCCTGAATTCTCTGCCTGGTAACCTGTTAGCAGAATTCCATTTGATAAGTCCGCTCTTAAGCGGTTTAGATACCAGAGCGCTGGACCTCCGTCTAGCATTCCACTAGTTGTGACAATGACGTCCGCTTGTAACGCCTTTTTACGATCGGATTTGCTTGATACTTTTCTGGTCCATCTCCACACTTTTTCAAATTCCTCTACATCCCTGATATGCTCTGGATTTTCAAACCATTTTCTCGTTAATCTTGTCCCCATTCCATCATAATGAACGTTGAGGTGTGGAGCTTCTCTGTATAAAATACGAAGAATATCTTGACCGCGGCCAGAAGCAAAGGCTGGAATTAATGCAACTCCTCCTCTTTCTACTATTTTTTTAACTGCTGAAGCAAAACGAGATTCTTCTTCTGCTCTATCTGGATGTATCTTACCACCATATGTGGCTTCCAAACAAAGAATATCGCATTCGATTGGTTTGGCCCCTATTGTGTTGGGGCTATCTCTTGTATCAAGATCTCCAGACCATAATATTCGATGTGTGGGCGTTTCTATTTCTATCATCGCAGCGCCAGGCATGTGACCGGCTCGGTGTAGCCTACACTTCCATGCTCCGACGGTGAACCATTCTTGATAATCGTGCGTAATCCACGAGTCAAGTGCATATTCTAAATCTCTTTTGTCCCACGTAAGAGGATAGCCTTCTATTTTCGAAACTTTATACGTATCCCTCCACATAATTTCAGAAACTGCAGAAGTTAAGGTTGTACCATGAATTCTAACATTATTAAATTGTGTCAACCATGGAACCATTCCAATATGATCAATGTGGCTATGTGTGATTATCGCATCGGTAATCGGCGGACATTGATCTGGATATTTTGGGGGTCGCGTTGGTGCTAAACCATAGTCAATCAAAACTCGTGTACCTGTATTATCTTCTATTACACACCCAACATTACCAACTTCGTTTCCTCCCCCTAAAAAATGAAAACGAATACCTTCCTTTACTTCTGTCCGTGGATATCCCGAAGATTGGCCCGGGGTGTATAGTACCATAGTTTACCGACAACGGTCGATGCCATGAGGTCTTTGGAACTCCATCCCCTACGTTTCTACTAGAAATATATTATTACAGATAAGTTGCTAGAAAAGTTTTCAGAATGTTTATGTCTTTCCGATTTTATAGTATGATTATATATTGAAATCTATTGAATTTTAGAAAATTATTAATTGAAATGTATCATCTTTTTGTTCCAGTGGAAATACAGGGGTCCGGGGGATAAATTGAGAACCAACACCCTATCATCAAAGCGTGGCAAGAGTTCCGAACTCAGTATTTGTTGTTGATAACGATCGCTGTTTTGGTTGTGCAGCCTGTGTTTCTTTGTGTCCTGTAAATGCCCTAGTTTTGGAAGATATACTGGCTATAGTTGACGAACCATCCTGCACTCACTGTAATTTCTGTATCCCATTTTGTCCAGTACATGCGCTTTCTATAGTAAAGATTGAAGCCTGAGTGCAATAATATTTTCATATCTTATATGTTAAAGGACAGATCAGGAGAACCTTTGTCTATCATATCGCCCGATTAAAATCATTCTAATAATAAGGCGCTTTCACAGAGTATTATGGAAATCAGCGAGATAGTTTCACAGTCTAAAGGAATTCACCAATGGATAGTAGAAAAAAGAAGAACTATCCACCGCCATCCCGAGCTTATGTATGAAGAATTTGAAACTAGCAAATTAGTCCAAGAAACTTTGAAAGATCTACAAATTCCATATCAGAAAAATATTGCTATAACAGGTGTTGTAGGCGTTATTGGAAACGGTAAGGAACCTTGCATTGCTTTGAGAGCAGATATGGATGCACTACCAATTCATGAAGAGACAGATGTTGACTTCAGAAGTGAGATAGATGGTAAAATGCATGCCTGCGGCCATGATTGCCATACTGCCATGCTTCTCGGAGCGGCTAGAATTTTAAAAGAAAATGAAAATAAAATACAGGGAACAGTGAAATTAATTTTTCAGCCCGCCGAAGAAGGAGGTGCCGGAGGAAAAATGATGAGGGAACAAGGTGTTTTGCAAGATCCCAAAGTACAGAAAATTTTTGCTTTACACGTGGCCGGAACAATGCCAATGGGAACACTCGCCTCTAAAGAAGGAACACTTTTGGCGGGAACATCATCAATTAAAATTCTAGTTAAGGGCAACGGAGGCCACGCGGCCGCTCCACACCACACAATAGATCCTGTAGTCACAGGATCCAAGATAGTGGTCGAATTACAGACGTTAATTTCTCGTGAATTGAGTCCTCTAGAATCTGGAGTAATCAGCATAACGATGGCAAATGCAGGTAGTGCTACAAATGTTATACCTTCAACCATGGAATTACAAGGAACCATAAGGTCACTAACTAGCGAAGGGATATCAAAATTACAGAAGAGAGTCAAAGAAGTAGCAGAGTCAATAGCAACAGCAAATCGTTGTGAAGCAGAAGTATCATTCCCTGGAAACGACTATCCTCCCACTGTAAACGATGCTGGTTGCTGGGAGTTAGGAAAATCTGCAGCTAAAGACATATTAGGCCAAGAAAAAGTTTCCGAGATGGATTCTATTATGGGTGGTGAAGACTTTGCTTATTTCACAGAAGAAATACCAGGATGTTTTTCGTTCCTTGGTGTAGGGAACCCGGAAATAGACGCTGTCTATGACGTACACCATCCAATGTTCAAGGTAGATGAAGAAGCCTTGTCCCTGGGCACCGCTGTACACGTCAACACTGCAATAAAGGCATTAGAAAGTTTAACATTATAATATGTGAAGAGAAGATATTATGAAAATCGCCATTCTTGGTTCCGGGATAGAAGTCTTCACGTGTGGGCATAGATTATTAGATAAAAATCCTAATTTAGAAATTCATATATTTGACGAAAAAGCCGAATCAGGAATGTACGGAGAAGAGCCGGGCCTATACGACGAATGGCCCTTAACTCCGATTAATTGGGTTGGAAGTCTATTTAGTCAACAACCTAAAGAAGATTCAACAGCCATCCGATATTCTTGGTTTGTTAAGGCTCTTTCAATTTCCCTTGCGAATAGGGGGGCAAATTTTCATTTAAAATCAATAGTTAAAAATCTAGAAAACGGAATAGTTGATTTTTCCGGAGCAGGCTACTTAGCATCCGGACAAATAAAATTCGATCACACTATTGACTTCAGAGAAAATAATTCTGACAGTGTTTGGTATGGAGGAGTAGTGATATCAAGTCCAAATGCCGAAATTTTTGGAATTAGACCTGACCGGACAATAGAAGTCTGGAGCCAAGAAGAAAAGATTGAAGGCAATTACATACAAAAAATGGAATGGCGAGGAAAGAACCCTCAATATGCATTAATTGACAGAGTCAATAGAGGCATCGAGGCCGCAGAATCAACCATATCGGAATAGTTTTTTGTAAAATTTTAGATGCTTAATGTATTCAGGACCTAATATGGGCGGTGTAGAGAGTCAGACATTGGAACATGTTTGTAACAAGACAGGAAGTACAAGACACGCTATTTTAATAGATCCAGCAGACCAAACTCCTGATACTGCAGCAAAAAGAGCGGTTGCCGCGGTTGCTGCGGGCAGCAAAATGATACTTGTAGGCGGCTCTAGCGACACCGACATGGATAATGTAAACAATACGGTGGTCGCAATCCAAGAAGCATTAGAGTTAGTGACTTGGGCTTCATCTCAAGATTCCGGTTTAGAAGAAAAAAACTGGAAGGTACCAGTTGTATTATTCCCCCAAGGCGCCGCTGCATTATCGCCGGCCGCAGACGCAATTACTTTCATGATGCTAATGAATAGCAAATCTCCAAGATACCTGATAGAAGAACAAGTAGCAGGCTCATTATTTATTAAAAAAGCGGGCATTTCTCCTTTACCGATGGGTTATATTATTTGTGAACCAGGCGGCAAAGCAGGAGAAGTAGGGCAGGCAGATTTAATCCTCTCTTCTCAAACAGAAAGAATTTCTGCATACGCGACAACAGCAGAATATTATGGGTTTAGAATAATATATCTAGAAGCAGGAAGTGGTGCTCAAAATCCTGTTTCTCCAGAATTAATTAAAGCAGCGAGAGAGGCATGCGGCCTGACTATTGTTGTTGGAGGAGGAATTAGAGACGGAGAAACAGCAAAGATAGCTTCTGACGCAGGCGCGGACTGGATTATAACTGGTAATTTGACAGAATCTTTTGACAATGCAAATGCCTTACAAGACGTATTAACGGAATTTATATCGAAAATGAATAGCTAACTATTCTTTATTGTAGTAAGCAGTCGGTCTATTTGAGCTTCCATATCTAAAATCAACATCATTTGCTCTTCTTCTACTTTGAGTAATCTAGCATTCTCATCCTGTAGCTCTTGCGCCCGAATCTCTGAAATTCCTCCTCCATCTATTCTTCGAATCTTCTCATTCTCTAATTTATTTTCCAATTGATTGTATCGAATTTTCATTATACGAAGCTGCTCTTCAAGATCGGAAATAGAAGCAGTATCTCCTTGCTCTAGATCAAGTGATGCTAATTCTAACTCTAATGCCCTAGTCCTTTGCCGCGAAATCACTAACTCCTGCTCCATTTTCATAACTTCGTCCCAGACGGAAATTACTTCCCGGACCAGTTTTTCATGAGAGATTTTACCCAACCGCTGCTCTAATGTCTCATTGTCTTTTTCCGAAGAAGAATCAACAGTTGAGGGGGCACTCATTAATAATCAATAAACATCGCAACTAACACGTTCTTGAACCTTGAGTAAAACTAGAGGTTCATGTATCGAATTTTGAATATTTTCAGCATCGCCGTTTTCGTGGCGTTTATATCAAAGTCGAAGTTCGGGCGCAATATGCAAGCATACCGGATAGACGGGGTAGTTCGCCAAGGAAAGACAAATCAAGATTTTTGTATAGACTTAGTCGCAGAAAATGAAGACCAAGTCAGAGAAAAGGTTTACTCAAATTTTGGTAGTCGTCATGGTGCTAAAAGAAGGTACATCACAATCAATTCAATCACTTCTATCGATCCTTCGGAATCTTCCGCACCCGTTGTAGTATCTCATTTTCGTGATAAATAATCAACTTTAACACGTAACGGTGAAATCAGATAGTCTCTAGGAAGGGTCGTGTTGAAGAAAACCTTCATGCGTCAATATTGGCGTATTCAGCAAAGTCAAACCCTGATTTCAATGGGTTTTTGGATTACAACATTGACGTTATTGATGTGGCCATATGTCAGCTGGCGATTCGAATCAGACAACGAAATGTTAACAATACCGATGACATATTGGGGCCTAGGAGGCATCGCACTATCCGTATTATTCGTTGTATTGATAATAGGATGGGTATATGATGTGTTTCTTGGGCTATGGAGAGAGCACCTAACTGTCGTTCAGGAAAGAAACCCGTTCACTACATACAAAGTAAACGCTCCCTTTGGCATGTTGTTGGCTCAAACTAACACTATTTTACGAAAATTATCAGAAGACGATGAAGACATAAATCGTCATTGTGATTTTGTCGATAGATGGTTAGAATGGAATTCAGAACAAGAAATATGGGCAAGAACAATGTCTTCTTGGAAAGAAATAGTAGGCGACGAAGATCCATATCTCTTCCATCTTTCACCTGAATCGAGAGAAAAATTAGAAGTGGCTGCTAAAGACATGCAAGATTTCTGAATTGGAGAGATAGATTTG
The DNA here is from genome assembly GCA_002495525.1 of Euryarchaeota archaeon UBA89. GTDB lineage: Archaea > Thermoplasmatota > Poseidoniia > Poseidoniales > Thalassarchaeaceae > MGIIb-O2. The sequence goes on from DAFS01000013.1 coordinate 8,353, forward strand.
GATTTTGAAAAGATAGTCGAAATCGCAGAGTTAGCGGGTGAAGCCATACTTGAAGTTTATAATAAATCAGGCGACATTAAAATCGAGCATAAAGGAGACGACTCTCCATTGACAGAAGCAGACTTGGCCGCACACAACATTATTGTTGAAGAATTAAAGAAAATCGATAACACCCCTATTGTATCTGAAGAGGGTAACGAGGGAAACCCTCTTTCATCCGATACTTGTTGGTTGGTAGATCCTTTGGACGGAACAAAAGAATTTATCAAAAGGAATGGAATGTTTACCGTAAATATAGCATTGATGTCTCGTAAAAAAAACCGATGGTCTCCACTTTTTGGCGTAGTGCATGCGCCCGTCACGAAAACCACATGGTTTGGAGGAGTAATAGCGCCTTCGGAAAGGAGAGGCCCTGAAGGTACTGGTTTGATGATGGTAAATCCCTCATCTCCACCACTTCCTGTACGATTAGTAGCTAGTGGCACACATAGAGGTGTAAAAGATGAGTTATTTGCACAAAGACTAGGGCATTATGACCTTGTTAGAATGGGATCCTCTCTGAAAGCATGCATAGTCGCTGAAGGGTCTGCCGATTTGTACCCAAGGTTCGGCCCTACATCTTGTTGGGATATAGCCGCAGCCCACGCAGTAGTTTCTGGTGCTGGAGGTATTGTAGTAGGCCCATCCGGAAAAAATCTTGATTATGATTTAGTGGAGGATGTGCTAAATCCTCATTTCCTAGTCGCTGCAGATAATCGCTGGACTGAAGATTGGGTCAAATTACAGTAGATTAAAGTGTTTTATATGTTTTATTAAGATATTCTAAACAGACCAAAACCCGTCGAAGTGAAATAGCCCCTGTCTTACGCGAACACATGTCCCACCTCGACGCTTTGGAGGCAGAAGCCATCCATATTATGAGAGAGGTGGTCGCTGAAGCGGAAAATCCCGTTATGTTATATTCAGTCGGTAAAGACTCTTCAGTAATGCTTCATTTGGCCAGAAAGGCGTTTCACCCTGGCAAAATCCCATTCCCAATAATGCATATCGATACTATGTGGAAATTTTCAGAAATGATAGATTTCAGAGATAAAACAGCCGAAGATTTGGGCGTAGATCTAATCGTCCATATTAATCCCGAAGGAAAGGAAATGGGAATGAACCCATTCATCCATGGTTCTTCTAAACACACCGACGTAATGAAAACAGACGGATTAAAACAGGCACTAGACAAGTATCAGTTCGATGTTGCTTTTGGCGGTGCTAGAAGAGACGAGGAAAAATCTAGAGCCAAAGAAAGAATTTTTTCGTTCAGGACATCTAAACACCGATGGGATCCTAAAAATCAGAGGCCAGAACTTTGGAATTTGTATAATTCACGCAAAAATAAAGGAGAATCAATAAGAGTATTCCCATTGTCAAATTGGACAGAATTAGATATTTGGCAATATATTCACTTAGAAAAAATTCCAATTGTCCCTCTTTACTTTTCCAAGGAAAGACCTGTAGTAGAAAGAGATGGGACTTTGATATTAGTGGACGACGAACGCCTCCCTCTCGAAGAAGACGAACGGCCTATGATGAAGAGCGTCAGATTTCGGACTCTGGGGTGTTACCCTCTAACGGGGGCGGTAGAATCCGAAGCCGACACACTACCTGAAATAATCCAAGAAATGCTCCTCACTACAACCTCAGAGAGACAGGGAAGGACAATAGACCACGACTCCAATGCTTCGATGGAGAAGAAAAAACAGGAGGGTTATTTTTAATGGCTCATGTCAGCGAATTAATTTCTACAGATATTGACTCATATCTCAAATCACACGAGGAAAAAAGCCTCCTTCGTTTCATTACTTGTGGTTCTGTAGATGATGGAAAATCAACATTAATTGGTCGTATGTTATACGAATCTCAGATGCTTTTCGATGATCAATTATCCGCATTAAAAAATGATTCAAAAAAATTAGGAACACAAGGCGATGAGATTGATTTCGCATTATTAGTAGACGGCCTAGCCGCTGAGAGAGAGCAAGGAATCACGATTGACGTCGCCTACAGATTCTTTTCTACTGATAAAAGAAAATATATCGTAGCAGATACGCCAGGTCACGAAGAATATACTCGAAACATGGCAACTGGGGCTTCCACTGCCGACGTTGCTATCATCCTAATCGATGCTAAGCAAGGAGTTCTTACACAAACAAGAAGGCATTCATTCATTGTATCAATGGTTGGTGTCAAAAAGGTGTTATTAGCGGTTAACAAATTAGATTTAGTTGATTATTCAGAAGATGTTTACAGGCAAATAGTTTCTGATTATTCCGATTTTGCAGAAAGCGCACTCGATATTGAATCAATTACAGCAGTTCCGATTTCTGCATTATTGGGCGACAATGTCGTAGAAAGAAGCGAGAACACACCTTGGTACAACGGCGAAACTATCATGCAATATCTCGAAAACATCGAAGTTCAAAATCAAAGAAAACAGGCCTCTTTCAGGATGCCGGTACAATGGGTGAACCGCCCGAACCCAAATTTTAGAGGATTTTCCGGATTAATAGCTAGCGGCGAAACGAAAGTAGGCGACAAAGTTCGCTTACATCCAGGAGGCAAAGAATCGACAATAGAAAGCATTGTCACCTGGGAAGGCGAATTGCAACAAGCATCCGCTGGACAATCTGTCACGATAACACTGAATGATGAAATCGATGTCTCGAGGGGCGACATTATTGCAACACCTACAGACCCTTGTGGTGAATCAGACCAATTCCAATCTCGTATCTTATGGATGAGTGCGGATGCTATGATTCCTGGTAGACAGTATATTTTCAAATCAAATACCCAATCTGCAACATTAACGTTGGGGAAATTAAAGCATAGAATAGAAGTAAATACCTTGGATCATTTACCCGCTAAAACGCTGGAATTAAACGAAATCGGAGTTTGTAATATTTCACTAGATAAGAGAATTGCATATGATTCCTATGATAATAACCAAACTTTAGGGGGATTCATTGTAATTGATAGACTTTCGAACAATACTGTTGGAATGGGCCTTATTGATTTTGCACTTCGCCGTTCAGAAAATATTCATTGGCAAAAAATGGATGTTTCCAAGGAATCAAGGGCCGAACAAAAATCACAAACTCCGAAAATAATATGGTTTACTGGGCTATCGGGCTCAGGAAAATCTTCCATTGCAAATATTTTAGAGAAAAAATTACAGGCATTAGGAAAACATACCATCACTCTTGACGGTGATAATATGAGGCATGGACTTAACAGAGATTTAGGTTTCACTGCAGCCGACCGAGTTGAAAATATTAGAAGAGTAGGAGAAGTTGCAAAGTTAATGGTAAATAGTGGCTTAATTTGCATCACTTCATTCATCTCTCCTTTTGAGTCAGAGAGGAAAATGGCGCGCTCATTAGTCTCAGAGAATGAGTTTATTGAAGTATTCATAGACACCCCATTATCAGTATGCGAAGAGAGAGATGTAAAAGGCCTGTACGCAAAGGCACGTTCTGGACAAATCCCTAACTTCACTGGAATATCTAGTCCTTATGAACCGCCAGAAAAGCCCGAAATTAGAATAGATACCACTAAACTATCAGCCGAAGCAGCTGCCAACCAAATAATTGAATTTATTTTAGCATAATTTCAATTGCGTTTGCGACGCATTCTTGACAGACGACAACTTCGGCAGTCCGATGAGTGGAGTAGATAAGGCAGAATTGCAACGTATCGCACAACAAGTCGAACTTAATCGCCAACGTATGGAATCTATAGAACAACAGACGTCTCGCTTAGAACAAATCAGACTCGAGCAACTCCAAACAATTGAAACATTATCTGCAATTCCAGATAGTGGTGCGAAAGGTGCAATGATCCCTTTAGGCTCAGGTGTCCAGATTGTCGCAGACATTCCTCCCAAGACCGGGGCAGTAATTGATATCGGAAGTAGAGTACAGGCCGAAAAACCCCTAGAAGAAGCGATAGAAATTTTAACAAAAAGAACAGAAGAAATCCTCGATATAATGAATAAAATGAAAATTGAATTTAGTTCAATCGAAGAAACTACAATTTCATTAGCTAATGTTTTCAATGAACAGATTGCCTCTTTACAGCCAGAAGCAACAGAAGAAATACCGGAAAAAAACAA
>DAFS01000013.1:12884-19061 GCA_002495525.1 Euryarchaeota archaeon UBA89
TAACTCTTGATGATTGAGTGATAATATGGGATTATTCGACCGATTCAAGAAAAAAACTAAAGATGCTGTCGACAGAAAAGAAATCACAGTTGAAGAGGGGACAAATGAAGCAGAGGAAATTCTTCAGAAAAGAGAAGAGTTATTGTTATCCATAGAGAAATCAAAAGCCAAAGATGCCCCTATTGTCAATACGCAATCCGTAGAAATAAAAGAAGATGAATGGGATGATTTTTCCGACGACGAACCCAAAAATCCATTTTCTAAAGAAACGAATAAAAAAACTAGGAAAATAGCACAACAGGCCGAGAAAACCGACCGTATAAAATCAATAAAACCAACACAAATCAAACCCATCGATCGTATGAAAACAACTACTGGGAGAGAATTGGTACCAGTTGTAAAGGAATTCGAAATCGATTTATCAGATGCTAAAGTAACAAAGGGCGGTCAAATAATCCGCGGAGGACCTGTTTTAGACGAAATACTATTTGAACTCGAAGAAGAACTGTTACAGTCCGACATGGGGCATTCAGCAGTCATGGAAGTGATAAGCACACTGAAGGCTAATTTAATCGGTTCAAGAATCAATATGCGTGTAGGATTAGACACAATAGTAGAGAAGATAGTTTACAAATCGTTACAAAATTTACTTGAGGCAGGATATTGGGATTTTGATAGAACAATTCATTCCTTTGTAACTGAAGGAACCCCTGTCTCGATAATGATAGTCGGAGTCAATGGCACTGGTAAGACAACTACAACGGCCAAAATTGCGCATAGACTTACTGAACAAGGCTACTCTGTGGTTTTAGCAGCAGCAGATACATTCCGTGCAGGAGCCATCGATCAGCTTGCAGCACATGCCGAAAATATCGGTGTTAGATGTATCAAAAGTCAGAGAGGAGGAGATTCAGCAGCCGTTTCTAGAGACGCCATAGAAAGTGCAAAGGCCAAGGGAGACGATATTGTCATAATTGATACCGCAGGAAGAATGCAGAATAAAACAAATCTAATGGAAGAACTTAGAAAAGTCCATAGAATTACCCAACCTCATTTAGTACTGTTTGTTGCTGATGCATTGGCAGGAAATGATGCGGTGACCCAGGCTAAAGAATTTCAAAGAATATTAAATTTTGATGGCGTCGCATTATGTAAATTAGATACTGATGCCAAGGGTGGTGCTGCACTTTCTATAGCACACGCTACTGGTAGACCAATCGTTTTAGCAGGCATCGGACAAGGCTATGATGATTTGAAAGATTTTGATCCAGAATGGTTCTTAGACTCTATATTAGAATGACTTTCACACCGCGTCTTTCATGTATCATACCCCTTGTGTGCGGTTTGAGATGTCACGTGTAGCTCTTGTTGTAGTTGGCAATTCTATCTTAGAGGGCAGGCTAAGAAACATCATGTCCCGCAGAGGTTGGAGCGTTGAAATCTGTAATGATGGAGATAAAGCGGTGGATGAATATGTTCGTTTAGAGCCTGAATTAGTATTCCTTACACTAGATTTACCAACAATGGATGGCCATATTGCCGCACTTGAAATGAGAGAAACAGATCCTAATGCCCGCATCATTTTTGTTTCTAGTAAAACTAGATTATCTAAAACTCAGGACGCCGCATATTCTTCAGGAGCAGTTCTTACACTTGTCACTCCCGTGGCATTTAGCGATATAGACGAAAAATGGGAAGAAATCATGGGAGATATACCCGAGGCCCCAGGTCTTCCCGATTTAGATGCATTATATCCAGAGTTAGAAGAGCCAACTCCAATATTGCCCCCCCTTCCTGAACTACCTCCTCTCCCCACGCTCCCCGAGCCGCAAACCGTTATTGAAAAACCAAAGAAAAAACGTGGCAGAAAATTGAAGCTACTTATCTTATCAATAATATTGATTAGTTCTGGATTAGGTATAGCCCATTATTTGGAGTATATTGATATGCAAAATTATTATGACGACCTACTCGATTTTTTCAACTAGAACAGCAGGTACAGAATCTACAAATGAACTACCTTCTGGTGCACTGGTCAAAATTTCAATTTTAACTGAAGAATCATTCAATAGTGTTTCATCATTATTCTCTAATCGATAATTAAGTCTCCAGCGTTTTAGAACTTCCCTTGCAAGGATAAATATTGTAAGAAAAGAAATTCCAATTGCAGCGAACCAATATGTAGCATTCAGAGCAAGTTCTTCAATTGGCACAGACATTTATTTTCCTCGTTCAAGAATTGCATCCCAAGAAGCATTGGCGTATGCCTTAGCTGCCGCAACACGATCGCTCTGACCATGAATTCCTGACCCGACAATAATGATATCTGCTCCCGATGTAATACTATCTCTAGGATTCCCATATCTCTGTCCCATTTTTCCAGCCCCAGAATCTAGATTAATGCCAGGCGTCCAAATCATTTGCCCTTCTCCTACCAAAGATCTCAATTGTATTATTTCTTCCGTAGAACTTCCGTTTCCAATATATCCAATCACATGAGGTGAACCTTTTCCTGTTTCAATAGTTTTCTTTGTATAATCTGGATTTAGAAGGTTACCACGGCTTGACATTTGTGCCAATAGTAAAATCCCTCCAATGCGTTCTACGTCTGCCCAACCTGCTGCAATCCCATCGACGATATCCGGGCCCGAAATTCTGTGTGCGGTTACAATATCTGCCCAAGAACGTATATCGTAAATCCCGGCCATTTGATTTTGTGATATTTTTCCAATATCAGCAAATTTCCTATCCTCAAAAAGTAATAAATCTAGTGAAGACGCTAATTCTGTTAATTTCTTCCAGTCTTCCTTACTGAAATCTTTTACCATATCCACATGTGTCTTCAAAGCTGCAATATATGGCCCCACTTCTGTAATTAATTCAATCAAATCAGAGATAGATTCTACGTCAGCCGCCAGACATACAAGTGATTTCTTCTTTGCAGCTACTTCCATAACGCGATGAGCCAAAGGATTTGCACAATTTTCCCATCTTGAACCCCATACAGTCTGTGCCTTCATGTTTCCAAACACAGACTATAGGTATGTTAACTCATCGCCTATTTTTATGAGATGAAGTCTATGCTCCGCACCACTTTGATTATTGACGAGTTATTACGCGAACCACTCATAGGCGGCGGGACCAGATGGGCCAAGTACAAATTTTTAATTTTCAAGTCGCCACTCGAGATATAGAAGGTTTGACCGATGCTCGCGGAGAATCAATCAAAGCAATGTTAGAATCTGATTATTCTATTTCAGTAAAATCTGTGAAGGTGATATTAGGCTATCAGGTAAAAACGAATATCACCGAAAAAGAGGCAGAACGTGCAATATATGATTTATTTGCAGACCCCATAATCGAATTCGGGGCCTTGAACCAATCATTAATTGATAATAAAAAATTATTCCCTAAATCTCCAGAAATCGCAATTACTGTTGGGTTTAAACCGGGCGTTACAGACAATGCGGGACAAGCAGGTCTAGACGGCCTAACAACTATCTTTACCGAAGCATCAGACGAATCACAAGTTTCTACAACTATGACATATTTGTTTTGGGGTGTTCCTAATGATGTTTCACCAACATGGCTGACTAGTAAGTTGCATAATCAAATGATTGAACGTGCAAGTATCTCTGATAGAAAACAATGCCTAAACTCAAACTGGCCAGAGTTAGATTTCCCAGAGAGACCTACGTTAATGGAACAACCATCAGCAACAGTCAATCTAGAAGTAAGTGATGAAGAATTAATTGAAATCAGTGAAAAAGGCCTTTTAGCATTAAATTTGAAAGAAATGAAAGCAATACAGGCAAATTATAGAAGTCCGACAGTCCGCTCTGCAAGAAAGAAATTAGGTCTTCCAGAAAATGCTCCAACAGATGCAGAACTCGAGTGCCTTGCTCAAACATGGTCGGAACATTGCTGTCATAAAATATTCGCAGCCAATATTCATCATGTAGATCATGAGACGGGAGAAGATACTTACATCGATTCATTATTCAAAACTCACATCGTGAAACCAACCTTGGATATACAATCAGAAGTCGATTGGTTACTGAGTATCTTTCATGACAACTCAGGAGTGATTGCTTGGAACGATTCATGGAGCCTTTGTATCAAAGCAGAGACTCATAATTCTCCAAGTGCACTCGATCCTTATGGTGGTGCAATGACAGGAATAGTGGGAGTCAACCGAGATATTTTGGGTACTGGATTAGGTGCAAGGCCAATAGCTAATACAGATGTATTTTGTTTCGGCCCTCCAGATTATTCAGGACATTTACCTGAAGGTTTATTCCATCCTTCTCGAGTATTTCGAGGAGTACACGCCGGTGTAAGGGCGGGAGGTAATGAGTCAGGAATTCCAACAGTAAACGGCTCTATTGTTTTTGATGAGAGATACTTAGGTAAACCATTAGTTTACTGTGGAACCGTTGGTATAATGCCCAGGGTATTACCCGATGGAAGGCAGAGTCACAATAAAACACCACAACCGGGGAATATCATTTACATGGTAGGTGGAAGAGTTGGTAGCGATGGAATCCATGGGGCAACTTTTTCCAGTCTTGAATTGACAGAAGATAGTCCTTCTTCAGCAGTTCAGATAGGAGACCCAATCACTCAGAAGAAAATGATAGATATGGTATTGGAAGCCAGAGATCTAGGATTGATACAAGTAATTACCGATAATGGCGCAGGCGGATTATCTAGTAGTGTAGGTGAATTAGCAGAATTAACCGGTGGAGCAGATTTAGATTTAGCCGCAGTCCCTTTGAAACAACCAGGGCTAAGCAAATGGGAGATATTAGTGTCTGAGTCACAAGAGAGAATGACAATAGGAATTAATCCTGAAGACTGTGAAGAGTTTGAAAAACTAGCAAAGTTGCACGAGGTAGAGGCTACTGCAGTAGGTAAATTTACTGACTCAGGAGCATTTGTTGTGCGCTATGGTGATGAAACGGTTGCCCATTTACCAATTTCATTCTTGCATGACGGATGTCCTCAATTACAATTAGAATCAGAATGGCAAGTCCCAAACCACCGTCCAATTCTATTTCCCTCTGCAGATGCAGTCGAGATGGGAAAAATCCTATCGAGATTGATGGCTAGACCTAATGTCGCTAGCAAGGAATGGTGGGTAAGATCTTATGATCATGAAGTAATCGCTCAGTCAGTTATCAAACCATTTGGTGGAGTAAATCACGATTCACCAGGAGATGCAGCAGTAATTGCACCAATTCAAGGAAAAACTCAGGGAGCGGTAATTTCAAATGGAATTGTTCCAAGATATTCAGATATTGATTCGTATGCTATGGCAGCAGCCAGTATCGACGAGGCACTACGGAATGCAGTGTGTGTAGGTGTAGATTTAGAATTGATAGCTGGCCTTGATAATTTTTGTTGGCCGGATCCTGTAGAATCTGCGAAAACACCCGATGGGCGTTACAAATTAGCACAATTAGTTAGAGCAAATAGAGCATTAGATGAAGTATGTAGGGCGTATAATCTACCATGTATAAGTGGCAAAGATTCTATGAAAAATGATGCAACATTAGACGGTGAAAAAATCAGCGTTCCTCCAACGCTTTTATTCAGTTTAATTGGTAATCACTCAGATGTAAGAAAGGCAGTATCTAGTGACTTCAAACAAATTGGAGACATGATATATCTTGTAGGAGAAACTCATCAAGAGTTAGGTGCTAGTGAATTAGCTTTCATGCTACGTGATGAATCAAAAGGAAAGAGCGGTATTGGCGGCCGAGTTCCGCAGATTGACACATCTAGAAATTTATCACTATATCATAGTCTGACGAAAGCCATGTCAAATGAATTAGTTTCAAGTGCTCATGATTGTAGTGATGCCGGACTTGCGGCGGCAGTAGCAGAATGTTGTTTTGGATGTGATTCAGGTGCCGATTTAGATATATCAGATATATTTCATGCTGACATTAATTTGGATAATTGGGGCGCTCTATTCGGAGAGAGCCTTGGTAGGATTTTAGTTAGTGTAAAACCAGAAAACTCCGAAATTTTTGAGGCTTCTATGGAAGGACATGAATGTAATTACTTAGGCAAAGTTAACTCAGGAGACGACATAACAATTTCACACCAAGACACTCCTATACTAAATGCTTCAATGTCTGAACTGAGAGACTCTTGGAAAAATACCTTGAA
>DAFS01000013.1:19089-19264 GCA_002495525.1 Euryarchaeota archaeon UBA89
TAGCAGAATGTTGTTTTGGATGTGACTCAGGTGCTGATTTAGATATTTCAGATATATTCCATGCAGATATTAATTTGAATGACTGGGGGGCTCTATTCGGGGAGAGCCTTGGTAGAATTTTAGTTAGCGTAAAACCAGAAAATTCTAAACTTTTTGAGGCTTCTATGGAAGGACA
>DAFS01000013.1:19565-24024 GCA_002495525.1 Euryarchaeota archaeon UBA89
TTTTTGAGGCTTCTATGGAAGGACATGAATGTAATTACTTAGGTAAAGTTAGCTCTAACGATGAAATAATAATTACAAGCTCAAACAGTCCTGTTTTGGCTGCTTCAATGTCTGAACTTAGAGACTCTTGGAAAGGCACCTTGAACGGAGGTAGAAATTAATGATGATACCTAGAGTGGCAGTGCTTTCTGGTTTTGGAATTAATTGTGAGACGGAAACAATGGCGGTTTTCGAAATGGCAGGGGCCAAAGCAGACAGAGTCCATGTGAATAGACTGGTCAATGGTGAATTAAATCTAGAAGATTACCACATTATGGCTGTACCGGGGGGCTTTTCCTTCGGCGACCATTTGGGAAGTGGCAGATTGATGGGCAATAGGCTACGTTTCGGACTGCGTGAACAAGTGAGAAATTTTGTCAAATCCGGTAAACCAGTAATTGGGATATGCAATGGCTTTCAAGTACTTGTGAAAATGGGATTATTACCAGGTGACGATGATGTCAGTTTAACTCAAACAGCATCCTTAGCGTTGAATGATTCGGGCCATTATGAGAATCGTTGGGCTACGTTAGAGTTCGATTCCCAAAGCCACTGCATTTGGACTAAAGGAATGACAAGAATCCGAGTTCCCGTACGCCATGGTGAAGGAAAATTCGTAACAGCAGACAAAAGTCTGCTTGATGACTGGCGTGATGCAGGACAACTAGTTGTAAAATATGTAGATCCTACAAGTGAATACCCTTCTTCAAGTGATGAAATATTACCATATCCAATTTCTCCCAATCAGAGTTGGAGAAATATTGCAGGTGTATGTGATCCATCGGGATTAGTATTCGGTTTAATGCCTCACCCCGAAGCAAATCATTCAACATGGTTAGGCGCAACTTGGACTAGAGAAGATATAGAACATGGTGAAGGAGAAGGTATGATAATATTCAGAAATGCCGTAAATTATGTTACAGAAAATTTCGATAATTAAAATGAAAATCTTCATCCAATAGATATCTATCGGCATTATTATGACAACTCGTGATGCCACTGAATTATTCTCTGAATGGGCTCTAAGAAATAGAGACGAAGGGATGGAAAGTGGGCATGCAAATTCAGTCAATGAAATGTTAAATATCGCAATTTCAATGCTTGAAAAGCCATTTTCAGCGATAGATGTTGGTTGTGGAAACGGTTGGACATGCCGCAAATTACAATCAAATGATAATTGTAGCAAGGTAGTCGGTATTGACGGTTCTATTGAAATGATCAACAAGGCAAAACAAAAGAGTACGAGCGATTTCCATTTAGCAAAACTTCCAGGATGGAAACCTTCACAGAAGTTCGATTTAATTCATTCAATGGAATTTCTATATTACTTGAAAGACCCATTGGAAATGTTGAAAGTTTTCTTCAACGAATGGCTGAATGACAAAGGGGTGTTAATTGCAGGAGTAGATCATTATTTAGAAAATGCTGCTAGTCTTGATTGGCCAAAATCTCTTAATGTACATATGACAACATTGAGTGAAGAACAATGGAGACAAGGCATGGTTGATGCCGGATTCACTGAAGTTGAAACACGACGAGTAGGACTCAAGTCAGGATTTGTCGGCACTTTAGCGATATCTGGTCGAAAGCCGTGAAATACTCAATCTATTCTTTCTCTTGGTGCAAGTATCCTGAGACGGTCAGTCCACCCAAAAACAAGAACGGAGGGACTAGGAAGGCAACGCCTGGCATTTCGTACCCCGTATCGCCAAGTAAGACAAACATAACTAGGAAAAAACCCATCATAATACCTCCATTTGCCATAGCAAATTTAGCTTGGGAAGAACCACTCAAGACAAACGCGCATGCTAAGCCCATTACTCCAAAGCCGGCCATGAACAACCCGAAGAGCTTCTCCATAGCAATACTCTGGTCGTTTACTCCATCGGCCCCCCAGGCACTGTCCGCCCAACTTTCGGCATTTATATTGTTCTCGATACCACCAATTAGAGCCATTGCTCCGCAAATGATATACCATATTTTTGGTTGAAATATTGTTTTTGCATCCATAATTAAATCTCCTTTCACGAGTGTCAATACACTCTCAATCCTTCCTTAAACTTCAAGCATATAGAGATTCTCTATAGAAACGATACCAAATTAAGAAAGTTGAATGCTCTGAACGATTTCCCAAGGCTATGACTGACCCAAACATCACGGTTGAAGAGGAAGCAACAGTCATAGAGATATTGTCATTATTACACCCGGATGCAAAAAAGAATTCTCTTCGACGAATGGTCGATCATGGTAGAGTAATAGCCAACGGAATTAAAGTAAGTAGGGCTAATACCAAAATTTCTCCTGGCACTACAATCACGGTCCTTTCTAAATCAGATGGTAATGAAACAGTTGGCAAGTATAAAACTATAATTCCTGAACCTGAAGTACTATATTCGGACAAATCAATAATTGTTGCCAATAAACCAGCAGGTCTTCTTTCAGTAGCGACCGATCGAGGAGAGGCAGATACTATGTTTTCTCGAGTTTTTGCTTGGGCCTGGGAAAATGGAAACACTAGAGCCCATCTTGTCCATAGACTAGATAGAGAAACATCAGGATGCTTGATTTTTGCGCGCTCAACAGAAATACGCGATATGCTACAAGAACAGTTCAAAGACAGATCTATTGAACGAATATATCATGCGGTTGTCCATCGTAAACCACCTACTAATTCGGGCGTTGAAACAGGCCGTATTCAAGAAATGAAAGACAAGAGGATGAGGCTTGTTCCCGAAGGACGTCGCGCTGGTAAATCAGCAATTACTAACTGGTGGTTAGAAGACACAGGACCTGAGCATAGCTTAATTCGAATCAAGATAGATACTGGCCGCCGTGCACAGATTCGTCTTCATATGGCAAACCTGGGCTGTCCGGTAATAGGAGATACGAGGCATGGATTCGGTAAAGCTAGTATTAACAGACTCTGTTTACACGCAACCTCTCTCGGCTTTATGCATCCTAATGGTAAATCAATGAAAGTCGAAAGCCCAATACCCAGACAATTGATTTCCGAATTGAAAAGACGTTTAGGGTAATCATTCTTCTTCTATAGACATGTTGATTATTTTCCTGGGCATGTATAATTTAACCAAAATAGCATTCAACATAGCAATTATTCCCATTACTGTTGCTGAAGCGATCATTCCTTCCATAAATGCGAGTTGTGCATTTTCAATCAAAGCAGCGCCTAACATATTCCCATTCTCTAACATCTCCGCCCCTATTTGCATCGCGGCTGGAAACGACTCTAGTGGAACAGTACCCAAATCTAATCCATCAGGTATGGTCATATTTCTTTGATAGTATTCGTTCAAAACGCTACCACCAATGGCTATCCCCAGGGCTCCGCCGACCTCTCTACTTGCATCATTTGTGGCACTGCCTACGCCCGCTTTATCTGATGGCACAGAATCCATTACTACAGTAGTGGCAGGAGCCAAAGTTAATCCCATTCCAAATCCGAGTAATAAGAAAATACTCGCTAACCGGATATATTCTGAATCAATTTCAACAGTAGTGAATATAGCCATTGCAATTGTCATCAATATTAACCCTACAGAGATAACATTGTTACTTCCAAATTTAGCAGATAACCTATCACTATTTGCAGCAGCAGGCATTAATCCTAATGGTAGTGGAAGAAATCTAACTGCAGCTTCAAGAGCAGTATGCTCCCTTACTAGTTGGAAATGCAACATTTGTGTAAACATGAAAGAGAACATTACGAATGAAGCCAACATTATTGCAATTAACCCTAAAGAAAAACCTTTGAATTTAAAAAATCCAATTGGCAACATCGGGTACTCGACTTTCCTTTCCCAATTTACAAATAAATAAGTCATGATAATTGCCAATGCGCTAATAGTTAGAATTTCAGGGCTATTCCAACCTAGTGTAGGCGCTTCGATTATTGCATACAAAATAGTTCCAAGAGCAGCTACTGACAAAAATGCGCCGATAGGATCTAGTGGAGTTTTTTTACTATCTTTTGAGTTTGGAACAAAAACCAGTCCTAATATTAGGGCCAGCAAGATTATTGGGACATTAATCAGAAATACCATTTGCCAATCATAATTTTCTACAGCCCAACCTCCAACTAGTAATCCGATTGGAGCCCCAATACCTGCCATCATCGTCCATATTCCAATCGCTTTACCTCGTTCCTCTCTGGGAAAAACCACAATCACAATAGATAGAGTGGCGGGCATAACTAAGGCTGCCCCAAACCCCATAGCCGCTCTAGCCATAATTACATCATTTGATGAATCAGCATAGAATGCAGCAGCAGCAGAAGCAGTTCCTAGCAGTATTAATCCCAATTGCAAAGCTCTTTTTCTTCCGAATCGATCTCCTAAAGCACCCATAACTAATAGCATACCTCCAAAGATTAGAGCATAAGAATCAACAATCCATTGTAAAT
>DAFS01000005.1:0-30035 GCA_002495525.1 Euryarchaeota archaeon UBA89
ACTTTTACCTATTGAAACTCAGTGGGTATGGCTAATGGTATTCTTTATGTTAGCTAATGTAGGTCTTAATGGAGCAGGTGTATTTTACAATGCTCTCCTCCCTCATATGGGTAAAGATGATGAGATGGATCGAATCTCTAATCTAGCATTTGCATATGGTTATCTTGGTGGAGGGATCTTACTTCTAGTTCATCTAATTATGGTGATGACATTAACTGGAGATTGGGTCATTCCTTTCGTAATGGCCTCATCTGGTATCTGGTGGTACGGCTTTGCCTTTTTGACATTCAAATGGGTCCCTGAACCTCCTATTGAAAATGAGATGCCATCTTTAGGATTTACTGCTTCGGCAAAATTAGCTATCTCCGAGCTTAGAAAAACTCTCGGCGAAGTTGAAAAATTTAGGACACTTTTCATCTATATGTTAGCATACTTCTTCTTCATTGATGGAATAAACAGCGTAACCGCACTTGGAGGCGTATTTGGCTCAACCGTACTTGGAATAACGACTGTTGACTTGATTGTAACAATTCTCGCAATTCAATTTGTTGCTTGGCCTTCCGCGCTTCTATTCACTTCTCTATCCAATGGAGGAAAAATTCCTATACCCAATCTCTTTAACAGTACTGATAGATTTAAATTAATCACAATTAATGGTATTGGGACCAAGAGAGCACTTAACGTATCACTGGTCGGATGGGTTATTCTTTGTTTCGCAGCACTTTCTTTCGCACCTCTGGAGTATTCTCAACATAGTGATTACCAAGTTCAGTTGGATGAAGATGCAGAAGCAGGGTTATGGCATTATACTCCAAATGCGAATCTTCTTGATTTCCCTATAGCTCAGGTTGAAAATGGAGAAGAACAAGAGTGGGCTTTCACCAGCCTTCTTTCAGTAGGAATAGTCGAAATTGATGAAGACTATTCTGATACAGAAATTTACAAATGGGCTGGATTCGATGATGCCAATGAACCTATTCCTATCAGTTTAGGGGCCCAGACAAATGAAAATATTAATGCATTAATTAATTCATTCGAAGATACTAGATTTTCTGTAAGTATTATCTATTCAGATGGTAGTGAGTCAACCAAGGTTGGCGTTGACCATCCAACTAATCTAGGTGATGGTGTGATTGATGTTATCCCGAGTACAGTTCGTTCAAATGTTTGGGGACCTTTGGGTATTTCAATAGGTTTACAATTCTTAATCCTAGGTTGCGCAATGGGGACGTTGCTCGGCGGTTCCCAAGGATTAGCAAGGAGTATGTTCGGTCAAATGGTTCCAGAAACCAGAAGTGCAGAGTTCTTTGGTTTCTTTGGATTCTTTGGTAAGGTTGCAGCATTTATTGGGCCATTGTTATATGGTGTAATGACAGTGATGTACGATAGTAGAGTGGGTATCCTATCTATTGCTATGCTAATTTTGATTGGTGCAGTTATGATGCGAATGGTCGATCTTGAACAAGGTCGTGCAGATGCACAAGCAGAAGATGCTAGAAACAGAGGAATTCATTCCGAAGATTGAGATGTTGTAAATATTTTATCAATCATCAATGCAACTTCCAATAATAATACAATTGGCCCACCCACCAAGAACATAGAAATTGGGTCGGGTGGCGATAGTACAGCCCCTAATAATAGTGCTGCAAACCAAATAATTCCTCTATTTTCTATCAAACTTGATCTACTAATTATCCTAGTTCTTAATAGTAACAATGTTACTAAAGGTGTTTGAAAACTCATTACTGAACCAAAGAAAAGACCTATTACAAATCCCAACCATGACTGTAATTGCCAAGTATTGGTCAAGCCAACATTACTTGCATCATTTGCTAGAAAATCAAGAAGCATAGGAATTAGTATGTTGTGTGCATAAATAGCTCCAATTATTCCAAGTCCAATTGAGGACAAAGATACTAAGAATAAACTAGTAAGTTTGGAATTATTATTTTTAATTTTATTTTTATTCGATTTACTAATAATTTTACTTCCGTTCCATGACAGATCTACTATTATCATTGTAAACACCAATGCAATCCCTATTTGTGTTGCAATTCTTAACCTAAGTAAAATTACTTCCATTGGTTGGATAATAATTAATTCAACTCCTTCAGGGAGGTATCCGTTAGCTTGCAATAGCCAACTAATCGCATCTCCTGAAAGTGGATAACCCAATACTAAACCAAAAATGAAGACCCCAATTAATAGAGTAATTCTACCTTTTAGATATCTAATTAGATTTACAAATTCAGCCATAGGGATAATGTCCCTCTGCCTGTCATCCATGTAACTGCGTAGGCGTTTACTTACTGAATACATCGCTTACTAGATTTTCTATCTTCTCAGTATTATTGAAAGTATATCACCGTCTTTTAGTAGGTGATCTAGGCCGACTCTTTGCCAATCGAATTTACCACTTGGTCCTTTAACTCTGGCATATCTAAATTTCCTTACAAAATCTCTATGCAATTTTACACAGATATCCCTTACTGTCGATGTATCTTTGATTATTAGCGGCTCGACTAAATCCGCTTCTTGACCCTGTGGCTTTAGGAAAACAGACATGAAACGTAAATTTTCAAATACAAAATCTTTCATATTTTCAATTCCTTTACCAGTTTTTGCCGATACCTCTAGTACTGGCCAGTTGAGTGGAATCATTTCCATAGTTCTTTGAATATCTTTTTCATTCGCTAAATCAACTTTATTTATGACAACTACAGCGTTACTGTAAACTCTATTTCCGGCTAAGGTATCAACGATGTGGTCATCAGTTACATTAGTTCTCAGAGTCACTGTAGCTGAAACAATTCCAAAACTTCTGACAATTTCTTGTATCTCTTCATGAGTTAGATTTGTTTGTTTAACCGTAGATCTAACCACGATTCCACCTTTATTTGATCTTGTGATGAAAACTTGCGGTTTCTTTTGGTTCAATCTCATTCCAGATCTCCACAATTCTAGATCTAAGATATCAAAATGAGATTCCTGAAAAGGATCTAGAACATACAATACCATGTCTGATCCTCTGATTACATTAAGAATTTCTTTACCTCTCCCCTTTCCTTCTGCCGCACCCTTGATCAATCCTGGTAAGTCAAGAATTTGTATTTTAGCTCCTTTATGCTCCATCAATCCAGGTATACAAGTTAGTGTAGTAAATGCAAAATTTCCAACTTCTGATTCTACTTCTGTCAACTGAGAGATAAGACTTGACTTCCCAACACTTGGGAATCCTACTAAGGCTACAGAAGCATCGCCTGATTTCTTAACTTCGAAGCCAGGTCCCCCACCGCTTGATTTAGCATGAGCTTGTGCCTTTTCTTTACGCGCTTTTAATGCTGCAATTTTAGCCTTAAGTTTTCCAATGTGGGCATTTGTGGCTTTATTTTTCTGTGTTTTCCCGATTTCTTCTTCGAGAGATTTAATTTGTTCATCGATTGTTGCCATAACTATACCCCCTAGCGCTACCGATGCTCATGTGACTGGCCCAGTCACCTATTCTTCAATTGAATGCCTAACCGATAGTTCATTGTACACTTCTCTTTGGCTAGACCCGAGGAGCAGACATGGCAGATGTGATTCTAAATCTTGTCAACCATTCTAATTTCAAAAAATTAGTATCTATGCCTCTTCAAGATTTCTTTGAAAAAGTAGAAGATGGTTCATTAAGAGATTATAGACCTGAATTACATAATCGTTTTCATAGAGAATTTGATGTTGATTTAGAAGGAGATATGATGGAGTGGTCGGATAAAAATTCTGATATAATATTGTCTAAAACGATACTTTCACAATCGATCAAAGACTCAAATATAGCAGAATTAACAATCTTAATGGCGAAATGGTGTTCATTTTCTGAATGGCGTTGTTGGGATGCCCGCCTTTTCTTATACATTGAACCGCTGCTAGAATACAATATTTCTAACACTAATGAATTCCTTAAGTTTTCATTATGGAAGGATTTCATTTCTTCTTTATCTAAAACAGATAAAAAATCTTACTCAGAGTCAGTAGTTCTTGATTGGATGAATAGAAGGGAACAATTGGGAGAAACAATGGAGCCGTCTGAAGATCCAAGAATATTGCCTACCATGGGTTCGCACAGCAGTGCGAGCGAATTATTACATATTTTCCTAAGTAATCTAGACTCGAAAAATATTAGTTTATTAATCGGTCGCGAGTATTTAGAATACGAGCTATGGAGTCTAAATGGTGACTCACTTTATGATTTAGGAGAGATATAAAAATGACAAGTTTACCTCTAATCCCTCCCCCTCCTTCAGATTATCCTGAACCCGGGTTTGTTGTTTTAGGTCGTTTTCAGCCGTTTCACAAAGGGCATGCTGCCATGATTATCGCTGCTGAAAACTTTCGTAAAGAAAATAATCCTGAACTGAAATTAATTATTGCAGTTGGTTCATCAAATAGGTCTCAGACTCTAAAAAATCCTTGGTCAGATTCAGAAAGAATTGAGATGATATTGTTTTGGCTCGATAATGAAGTAAATTTTGAAGCCTCCATTGTTTCTATTCCGGATATCGAGGACCCTCCTAATTGGGTTAGTCATGCAGAAAGGTACCATGGTAAGCAAGGGGTCTTTTTCAGTAGTGATAGCTCTTCATCTGAATTATATGAGATTTCTGAATGGCCTGTTGTTTCAACATCATTAATTAAAAGAGGGCGATTTGAAGGATGGAGAGTACGTGAAACCGCTAGAATGCTTTCTACAATTAACGATGAAGATGCAATTAAAATGATTTTAGGGGAATCTGTTCCGGAATCAATTATTGATTTCTTAATAACAAATGATCAACTTAAGAGACTTGCATTTTTAGGAGAAGGTGGAGAACCTGTTGGTTAGTTTTCCACTAAATCATCAGGGCTAAAATCACAATAACCATTGCAAGTATCTACTATTATTCCCTCAGAGAGATAATTGAACGCCATTTCTCTAGCGATTGGTAAAATACCTATTGCATCATGTGCTGGGTGTGGCTCTTGACCATATTCATTACCCACTGGTGCTTGAAGATAGCCTCCATCAAAGAAAACTCCAATTGAGCCGGAATGCCCTTCATCTGCAATAGTTACTCCGTAGGGAGTAATCGTAGAGGAATTAAGTAGAGCAATATCTCCAGTTCTCATCATTCTTGCAGAAGAAATATTAGAAATCTGTAAATCAGAAATCGAGAATAAGGTCATTAACTCAAATGGTTGTATTTCATCATTGTAACCTTCCTTTCTCAAACTCAAGAAAGTATCGGTTTCAGTTGAATCCCAGAGAGATTGCATTATCGACATGGCAACTGCTCTATCTAATTGATTATCATATCCATATTCGCTAGCGAAAACAAAATAGAATTTATCAAATTGTGTACATCTTTCAATTATGTGTGAGAAAGATGAACCTCCTGACCACAAAACCCCTCTATTCAAATCAGGCGATAACCCTATTATTGAAGGTCCTCTAAGTGCTCCATTTGAATATCCAGTATAAGTCGGACTAGTAGTATTGATCATCTTCTCACCCTCTTCTGTGTGATAGAAATCTGGCAAGTCAGAGCAAATTCCCATAAATGTCTTTATCATTACAACTTGATTAATCATTGCCTGTTCCAGTCGTTCTGCTTGATGTTGAAAGTAATGCATATTCAATACCGCAAACTCGATACTTGCGAAATCATCATCTGCCCAACCATAGAAACTAGTTCCTAGCATTGCAGCATTATTCTCATTCGCCCAACCACTAAGTGCATTCGTATTTCCATTTCCAAGGAATCCGTGACCCCAAATTATCAAATCAGCGGGTTCTTGAGTAGTCACTGCAGAGTAAGGAATAACTAACCAGAAAGGAATCTCTCTATTTTCTACAAAAACTGGGGTCCTATCCTCTGCAGATGTTCTCCTAATCAAAGTAGGAGGGAAGAATGATTCAGTATACTGAGGTGCAGTAAATGTCCCAGATATTAGCCAATGACTGGCATTCCCATCTTCCATCATTAATTCATTAGATTCTACTGTGCAACTTATCCCCTCTCCAGTTCTTTCTAAAGCATCATTTCTCATTGAAATTAGTGGACCTATCATCGATTCTGTAGAAGATGTATGAAAACTCCAAGCAGTTTGTAGTTGAGAGATAGAAATATCTGTATTTACTTCTATCCAAGAGAATAAATTCTGAAATTCAGATCTTCTATTTTCAATATCAATTGATGAAGTAATCACTTGGTCTCTTAATGCGGCAAAACCTTCGGGAGTAGGTACTAATTCTCCCGAATCATCCATTAATCCTGATATTATTACAACATAGGGTGTGTTATGTTCTAATGCTTTTATTGTCCTAATATGAAGTATAGTTGGTTGATCAATCTCGGATCTTACATCGAGCTCAACCCAATGTGCGACTAATTCTCCAGTTAATTTATTCATTAAAATTGTAGAGTGTCCGTTCTCTAAGCTTTTGGAAATACTATATTGTCCTGCTAATTCTGTTACATCAGGTTCTATTGAAAATGCAGTCATGATTTGTGTATTGGGACTTGCTCCATCAATTTGATTTAGAATTGGTATTTCTATAGGGTCAACTGTTCCTGAACCCGGGATTGTATTGGAAGAATAATGGATTCTCTTTCCAGTAACTGTGTTTTGGTCATCAACTAGAAAAGCATCGGAAGGGAAAGGTAGCATACAATGTATTGAATTTGTGTTATCGCAACCATCAATATGTGGAATCTCCAGAATTTCTTGAACTTCTTCATATAGACAACTTT
The DNA here is from genome assembly GCA_002495525.1 of Euryarchaeota archaeon UBA89. Lineage (GTDB taxonomy): Archaea > Thermoplasmatota > Poseidoniia > Poseidoniales > Thalassarchaeaceae > MGIIb-O2. The sequence goes on from DAFS01000005.1 coordinate 6,774, forward strand.
CATCATTTATTGAAGCATTTTGATTGAAATTTAATGCATTTGAATCAGTACAACCCAAAATCTCGAAAACTTCATCAGTCATATCATCGTTTATTCCGGTACATCCAGAAAGCATCATAGAAGCACATAATAAAATTACGATAATTCTATCCATATCTCAACCAATAGTGCCTCAGTTATCAATTTTGGTCTTCTGAAACAATAACTTTCACAGGCCTTAATACGCGTTCATGGAACATATATCCGTCTTCAATAACTTCCATAACGCTGCCTGGTTCCTTTCCTTCTGGTACAGGAATTACTGCAATTGCTTCCATAAATGAAGGATTGAATACTTTATCTTGTGCATCAATCTTCTCTACTCCTTCATTTTCTAGAATTAACTTTAATGTCTTCATGGTCAAATTAACTCCTTCAAGAAATTTTTCTGTTTCACTATTCTCTATTGAAATTGCTTTTTCTAAATAATCCATTACTGGGAGAATTTTTGAAGCTAGATTCATGCCTGAAAATTTCAATAAAGAATTTCTTTCCCTAGCATATCGCTGTCTTAGATTTATCAATTCAGCGGCAGAGTATTGTTTTTCTTTCTCTAACTCCTCAACTTTCTCTTCTAGAATTCTTACAGGATCAACAATTTCAATTTCCTCTGAATTATTTTCATCAGATAACTCCTCAGTAGGCTCGTCACCCTCATCTGTCATGATGCTTGGTTTCAATCATCCTTCAAGAATCCAATGGTCATAATTACTCAATGTAGAAGTATTCTCCTGCGATTTTTTGTTCTCGATCTTTTCTGCTATTTGGTTTGTTAATACGTGGCCTATAAGATTCATGGTCTCTTCGGAAGGTCATATCGATATCTTTTAAGAATTTATTCATTCCTTTCCTTAGAGTTAGCGGACCTACTGCATTTCCATTTTTCCCACCTTCTCCATCAAAAACTAGTAATGAATCACTCACAATATCGATGAAATAAATATCATGATCAATTACCATTGCTGCTTTTTCATTACTTTCCATTGTCCTTCTTATGGCTTTTGCTGCTTCCATTCTTGCATTTGCGTCAAGATGTGCACTTGGTTCGTCAAGAAGGTATAAGTCAGCTTCTTTACCGAGACAAATGGTAATACTAACTGCCTGTAATTCTCCACCTGATAGTTTTCTTGCCTGTAAATCAACTAATTGATCTACTTGCAACGGTCTGACAACTTGTGTATGGAATTCTCCACTTCTCCATTTATTACCTAATTCTAAATTTAGCCATTCTTCGACGGTTCCTTCGAATTCAGTGTGGACATGTTGAGATTTATACGATACCTTTGCATCCATTGTACACCATCCTTGATCTGGTTCAATTTCTCCAGCAATCATCTTAACCATAGTTGTTTTACCAGTGGCATTGGGTCCTACTACTCCAACTACCTCGGCACTTCTAACCATTCCTTCACCTGTTTTTAGACTAAAGTCTCCCAGAGTTTTTTCCATATCCCCCCATTTCAAAATAGGCAGGCCAACCCCTTCTCCTCTGATTCTACCTCGTAAAAATTCTATCTTTTTTTCTCTAATTCTTACATTTTCTTCAGGTAAATATCCATCAAGATACATATTTATTGCACTTCTTGTCGATCTTGCTGGAGTGAAGATTCCATATGCTGCTCTTTCTCCATAAACAATGTGTACTAGATCACAAAGTACGTCTAGAATTGCCAAATCGTGTTCAACAACAATCACTCTCTTACCTCTTTCTGCAAGATCTTGCAAAATCCTTACCATTCTCATTCTTTCATATATATCAAGATATGATGAAGGCTCATCAAAAAAGTATACATCTGCTTCTTTGAGAATAGTTGCACAGATTGCGACTCTTTGTAATTCACCTCCTGAGAGACTGGATAGACCTCTATCAAGCAAATGCGTAACTCCAACTAGATTAGAATATTTTTTTAATTCCCCTCTTTCATCAACACGGGATAATAATCCTCTAACTTCCCCCTCCCATAATTTGGGTAATTTATCTATATTTTGAGGTTTTACAGCAATATTGACCTCCTGCTCTGCGACCAATCCAAGATAATCTCTAAGTTCTCCTCTAGGAAATGTAGAGATTATTTCTTCCCATTCCGGCGGTGCATTTTCCCAATCTCCAAGATTTGGTTTTATGGCTCCTGACAGTATATTGATAGCCGTTGATTTTCCAACTCCATTAGGGCCAAGTATACCTACAATTTGTTTAATTCTTGGGGCAGGTAATCTAAATATCCTGAATGCATTTAGGCCATAGCAATGAGTCATATCAGTCTCAAGTTCTTTTGGTAGATTAATGACAATTACAGCGTTACCAGGGCACAATCTTGCTCTGTAAAAACATGGTGGACAAGCTGTTTCCAATATTTTACATTTCTTGTCTTCGACTTGTATACATTCTGCGCCGCACATACCCGCATATTTCTCTAAATATCTGAAAGCTTCACTCTTCGGTTTACACCTATCTTGAATTAGTACAGCGACTTTCATACCTGTCCCTCCATTGTTATATTCAATATGTCTTCTGTATCCTAACACCTTATTTAGGTTGATTTCAATCATAATGCAAAGAAACGGTATCTAACATAAATATAACCTGCTAGACCTATTTTCTCTGTTTTTGATAATTGTGTTCTTTCAGAAAAGACGTCTCCATCATTTTTCTCTATTTTTTTCATTATAGAATGATAAAATGTAGTCATAGCTGCAGGAGAATACCTGCTCGATTTATCAAGAAGAGGGAATAATTTCATCCCTCTTTCTCTATACTTATCTGCTCTTTTTATGAATTCTTTGACAAACGGCTTCCAACCCGGATGTTTTAAAATATCTTTTCCACTTCTCAAATCATCTTCCGAAATTCCAAATCTTTTAAGATCTTCAATTGGAAGATATATCCTATCTCTTTCGATGTCTTCCGCAACATCTCTAAGTATATTTGTTAATTGCATGTAAATGCCCCACGATTCTGCATATTCTCTTGCTCTTCTGTCGTCATAACCATATATCTCAATACAAACAAGTCCTACTGTTGAAGCCACTTTGTAACAATATGAGTATAGGTCTTCAAAAGTTTCATACCTATTTCGATGAAAATCTTCCTCCATTCCGCTAATCATATCATCTAATAATTGTCTAGAAATTCCATATTTATTTACTGTATCTTTCAATGCTATGAATATTGGATCAGTGGATGTCATCTTACCATACGCCGTAGATAATTTCTTCCTGTAATAAAATAACTGAGACATTTTATCATTGTAAGATGAGCGTTCTAGGACAGGTACTCCATCAATAAGTCTTTCAATTTTTGTCCTGTAGTCGATTGATTCCGGATTTTCTTCAGAACCTCCCGGGAAATAATCAACGTAATCCCCATCTGCAATATCGTCTGCTCTTCTACAAAATGCATAATAGGCCATGATTGATCTTCTTTCTTCTTCAGGTAAATACTTAAAAGAATGATAAAAATTTCCTGCTTCTCTACGAGTTAATTCTTCACAATAGTCGTACGCGGATTTCACGATGTCCTCCGGTAGTCTGTTTTCAGACCATAGAGCGGCATCAATATGTGAAAAAGGATTTACTAATTCTCCTCTAGAACCAATTACTCCCATAAAGAAAGCTCCTTCTCTGAGAGTTTCTAAAGCAGTTATGCTGATTGCGTGAACTGCCTCTTTAGTAACGTTTACCGCATTACGTACTTTTTCAATCGGGACCGAATTATTTTCTTCTCCGACTAAGGATATAGACTTACCAAGGTCATACATAACCTCTGGTTCGGAACCACTAATCTGTCCTTCGGGCATACTACTTTCATACTTAGCCGAATAGATTTACTCTTGAACTTCACGCTGATTTGTATAAACGATGAATCAACATTTAATTAATTTTTTTAGGGTTAATTCCGGTTATCGATAGCCAAATCGCTCTCCTCATTATTTTCTTAATTTCTGGTCTTAATACCTTAATTCGCTTATTGGAATCTAGTATATTTCCTTCACGTAATAATTGCAAGGTTCTTTGCCCTATCAGTACAGGTAACAAGCACGAAAGTCTAAGTCGAAACTGACTTCTTGGTAACATTTTGATGTAGTCAACAGCATCATCAAGATAGTTTTCAGCCCTAAGTAGATAAGTATTATACAATGGCCTAAATTTCTCAATATTATTCATTTCAAGAAGATCCTCTGAGGTCATTCCAATTCCATGAAGAGTTTGACTAGGGATATAGCATCTCCCCATTCGTAAATCCTCTGGTAAATCTCTCAATATATTTATTAATTGTAAAGATTTTCCGAATTTAACTGCCTTTTCAAATAAAGTTTCCTTTTCTTTTTCATTTAGATTAAAAAGATGATCTAATGACATGTGAGTCCAAAATTCTCCTACACTCCCTGCAACTCGATATGTGTAGTCATCTAACTCCTCTTCATTTTCTAATGAAATTATTTTTTCACCTGAAGCGTCAGTGAATCTTTCTAAATCCAAAATTTGTCCTCCAATGATGATGTCAAGTAATTTCTTAATCTTCTTCTTATCTGAATCGGTAAATTGTCCTGATGCCTGCAAATAATTTACAGGTATAATTGCTTCATGTAGTAACCTTGCTTCTGCAGCATCTTCCTGTATAACTGCTAAATCTGAAAAATCAGGTAATTTTCTGCTTATATCTTGTATTTTTTTATTGTATTCACTCAGTAACTCAAGTAAAATTTTATTCTCACCCACTTTTGAGTCAGCAATTGTATCTGCTAAGCGTGCCAGTAAATACATCAAACCGATTTGTCTTCGAATTTTTTTAGGTGTCACTTTTAGCGTCAAATAAAATGATCTGGAAGTCCCTTCCAAGAGGTCATCTATTATTTTTTCAGACTCGCCATTGCTTGACTCGCCTCTTGCCATGGACAATGAGGAAACTTCCTGCATCTAAGACTCTCGCATCCAAGTTTATCTCAATCCAGCATCTTTCAATGCTCTAACTAATACATTTCCAATTTCCGAGGGGTCTCTTGCAACATAAATTCCTGCGTTTTCAAACGCCTTAAATTTCTCTGCTGCTGTCCCTTTTCCTCCTGAAATTATAGCTCCTGCATGCCCCATTCTCTTCCCGGGAGGTGCTGTTGATCCTGCCACAAATCCTACTATTGGTTTTGTCATATTCTTTGCAACCCAATCTGCAGCTTCTTCTTCGGCTGAACCTCCGATTTCTCCAATCATCACTACAGCTACTGTCTGTGGGTCATTTTCAAAAGCATCTAGACAATCGATAAATCCAGTACCATTAACTGGATCACCTCCAATTCCAACACAAGTTGATTGGCCTTCTCCAACACTCATAGTTTGCGCAACTGCTTCATAGGTCAGTGTACCTGATTTCGATACAATTCCTATCCTTCCTTTGGCATGGATAAATCCAGGCATTATTCCAGCTTTGCACCCCCCAACATCGCCCGGAGTAATAATACCAGGACAATTTGGGCCAATCAATCTCACTTCAGGACATTGATCTACTCTTGCTACTGCCTTAATCATGTCTAAAATTGGGATTCCTTCTGTGATACAGACGATTAATCCCCCTCCTTTTTCTTGAAATGCGTCTGCGGCTTCAATAATTGCGGCAGCAGCAAATCTAGCAGGAACATAAATCAAACTAACATCCGCTCCTGTTTCATCTAATCCTTCAGAAACCGTGTTAAAGACAGGTACTTTCTTGTTCGGTAATTCAACAAATTGACCTCCTTTTCCAGGAGTTACTCCCCCTACTACATTTGTATTATATTCGTCCATTTTCGTGCCATGAAAAGTACCTTGTTTTCCAGTAATACCTTGAATAAGGACTTTACTTTCTTCATGAATCCAAATTGACATTATTCCTCACCTCTTGTTAGATTAACAATTTTTTCTGCCGCTTCTGCAAGAGTGCTCGACGTATGAACATCTAAGTCACAATGGTCCAATACTTCTTTCCCTTCTACATGATTAGTGCCTGAAAATCTTACAACTAAAGGTACTTGTAAACCAAGTTCATTTGATGCTTCAATAACACTTCTAGCAACCATATCGCATTGGATGATTCCTCCAAAAATATTTACTAATATTCCTTCAACATTCTCGTCTTCAAGTATTATTCCAAATGCAGTAGTGATAGATTCCTTAGTTGCCCCCCCTCCTATATCGAGGAAATTTGCAGGTTCTCCTCCATACAATTTTATTACATCCATAGATGCCATTGCAAGTCCTGCGCCATTCACTAGACAGCCAATATTTCCATCCAGTTTCACATATGAAAGACCGTGGTCATGAGCTCTGATTTCAACTTCTTCTTCTTCTGAATAATCTCTCATTTCTTCCATCCAGGGATGTCTAAATGAAGCATTATCATCGAAACTAACCTTTGCATCTAATGCTATCATATCTCCCGAATCTGACTTAACCAGTGGATTAATTTCTATCATAGAACAATCCTTTTCAATAAACATTCTTGATAATGATTCTAACATAGAAACTAAATCTTGTTTTGAATGACCATCGAGTCCAAGTTTGTCTGCCATTTCTAAAGCGTCCTTTTCATTTAGTCCATCCACTGGATGAGTCCAAATTTTATGTATTGCCTCAGGAGTTTTTTCTGCAACTTCTTCAATGTCCATTCCACCTTCTGTAGATGCCATTATTAGTATTGTCTTTGCTTCTCTGTCTACTAGTAAGGCCAAATAGTATTCATGTGCAATTGAGCAACCAGCTTCTACATACAAATTATTTACTATTTTTCCACTTGAACCAGTTTGTTTCGTAACAAGTTTTCTTCCAATTATATTCCGAGCATATTGCTCAACTTCATCTCTAGAAAATGCTATTTTCACTCCTCCTTCCATTACTAGATTGTCAGTTTCTTGATCATATAGCGAGCCTTTTCCTCTTCCTCCAGCATGAATTTGTGATTTCACTGCTACTACTTTTGAATCTAAAGAATCGTATGCATTAAGGGCATCATCTATTGTTTTACAGTGTACTCCATCTTGTACTTTCACTCCTGCTTGTTTAAACAGAATTTTTCCTTGATACTCGTGAATATTCATAACTCTCAACCTTCCGAGTGTAAGTCGCTCTTTGAACGATGCGCCTAACGATGTTCAAATCCTAGATACGAAGTGCTGAAGTCTATTACCATATCCGGGTAGTATGGATGTAGTTGTTCTTGCTGGTGGATTCGGTACTAGGTTGAGGCCTTGGACTGAAGGAAGAGCGAAACCGTTACTTCCAGTTTTGGATAAAACTCTTCTAGAAAGGGTAGTTGAATGTGTTCCAACTAAAATGGTCGATAGAGTAATTATTGCAGCGGGTTATAGTGTTGATGAAATGCAGAGTTTCTTTTCATCATCTAATCTTCCTTTTGAGGTAATAATTTCAGTTGAAGATGAACCTTTAGGAACTGGAGGCGCAATTTCAAAGGCTTTTGAATATCTTACTGGCGAAGGTCCAGTATTAATTTTGAACGGTGATCTTGTTTCAAGTGTAGATATAGATGATTTATTGGCACACCATTACGAGAAAAATGCTTTAGCAACACTTTCACTTTGGCATGTAGATGACCCCAGTAGGTTTGGAGTGTGTGGCTTAGATGACACTGGAATGATTACGAAGTTTCAAGAAAAACCCGAACCAGGAACTGAGTTTTCAAATCTGATTAATGCGGGTTGTTACTTGATTGAAAGAGAAGTTTTGGCATCTCTCTCATCGGAGAATCATAGTATGGAAAGGGTAGTATTCCCTGAAATTGCAAAAAATGGGAAAATGGCTGGTTTAGAATTCAAAGGGTACTTCGTTGATGCAGGGACTCCTTCATCATTTATTGAAGCCACAAAAGTTTGTATATCAAACAATAGATTCTCAGTCGGAGAATCACGAGATGATAACTGGTTCTTCGATAAAAATCGCGAAATCTCATCCCAGATTTCAGGTTCATCTATATCTAGCGGGGTATCTTTAGGAAAAGATTGTGAAATTATAGATTGTGTAATTTTATCCGGAGCAATCATTGGTGATAAATGTAAATTAACCCGATGCCTTATTGGTGAATCATCAAAAATAAATAACAACTCAGATTTCTCAGATAAGGTCATAGGTCATAACGAAACAGTTTAATTTCTCCGTCATCATCATATCGGTATTATACCTCGCAGTTATATGAATGACACGCTAATTGTTGTTAATTTCAAAACTTATCAAGAGGCACATGGCGTTGCTGCTGAAGAATTAGCAGTAATTATGCAAGATTTAGAGACAAATGCCCGAATGGTCGCGGTAGTATCTGCTTTTGATTTATCTTCAGTAGTTTCAGCTGCACCTAATTTAGAAGTGTGGACTCAACATTTAGATCCAATCAACTTTGGTTCAAATACTGGTTGGCTACATCCAGAAACAGCGGTATTGAGAGGTGCTAAAGGAACACTGATTAACCATGCTGAACATAAAGTATCTATCGAACATATTGCAATGCTTTTAGATAGTGTTCCTGAAGATTTCACTGTTTGTGCATGTGCTGCAGATATTGATGAAGCAAGAGCATTATCTGCATTAGAACCTAATTATGTGGCAGTAGAACCTCCTGAATTAATAGGGGGTGAAATTTCTGTAACTACCGCTGATCCTGAAATTGTGAGTGGAACTGCCGCAGCTATACGTGAAATTAGTGAAAGTGTCGGAATTTTATGCGGCGCTGGAGTAAAAAATGGCAATGATGTATCCGCCGCAATTAATTTAGGGACATCCGGGGTACTTTTGGCTAGTGGGGTTACCAAAGTCAATGATCCGAGAAGTGCTCTGAATGATTTAATTTCTAAAATTTAGAAAAGTTTTACTTTAATTGATAATAAAAAGTACATTCGAATAAACATGATTTCCTGTAGAATCACTGTTTTGCTCTCTTTCTAGATGCTTTTCGGCGACGAAGTTTCTTCTTACGCCATTTCCAGCGTTGGTTTCCTTGCTTCTTCCAGGCACGTGAACCTCGCTTCATGCAGCACGCCGACCTACTGCCCCTATATGAGCGATTTGCATTGTAAGGGATAACTCCAGTCCAACAAAAAATTATGTTTAGTGGTGGGCGATACAGGATTCGAACCCATGTCATCGGCTTAGAAGGCCGATATGATATCCAGACTACACCAATCGCCCTTGGGCCAACGCGGTAGTATCTCTTTGATGAACCCTACACATCAAACATTTTCCTTGAGGAGGCTATCTACTGCATCCTCTAACACCTCTTGCATTTGATCTACATCGTCTCCAGCACTGTAATTCAACTCTCCATCGTCAGAAATATCGCTTCGAATATCTTTGACTGTTCTCCCGATTTTTTTTGCAATTTCTTTCTTTTGACGAAGGTTCTTTCTTCTCAATGAAAATATATTTATCATTGCGGATAAACTTCTGAGAATACTTTCTAAAACAGCAATTAGAAATAAGCTGCTAACGAAAGATGTTGCGATTTCATTCAAACCATTGAATAATTCTTCAATCTCGGAGATTTGGACCTGTGCATCCCCTACTAAAAATACACCTAATACCCCAAAAGGTAGCATTTTAGCAACATCTCTTGATAAATCTTCAGTCCAATAAGAAAGAATTCTTACTGCTCCTACTACTGATGTTGCAATTAATGCATTCCGTGAATGGTCAGCATCAGGAGACAATAAAGTCAATATAATCGCTAAAACCAAAGTCCAGAATGTGATTAATATGGGTACAAAGATAATATATTGTAGAACAAAGAATATTGTTCTAGTATATTTTTTCAATCTTCCTGAAAGATTATCTGAGTAATGATTCAGATTAAGTGTAATTAAGTCTCTTTTTGCTAGTGCTCTGTAAAAAATAAAGACAAAAACAGAGTAAATAGAAATTGCAATTATTGCTCCAAGAGTAGGATAAGATTCTCTAATTATTAATTCTAACAAATCTTCTATCTCAGATATGTTACTTGGTATTTCCATGTTATACGGTGTACGTTTGCCATATTATGATTATGCGCTTCATGATTTGAATGGTTTAGCGCATTTCGGACATCTGGCCGGCATGGATACTCTTTTCCTTTCCCAAGTGTAACCACAGTCTCCGCATATCCATTGTCTTTCTGGTAATTTTTCGAGGACTCTTTCTCTCATTTCTTGTAATACCGGAGAATCTACTAACTTTGGTGGGGGGGCAATCTCTCTAACTAAGTTAGCATGAATATCTCCATGATCTAATAATCCACATGCATGTAAAAGTTCATGAGATAGAGTATGCTTGTAAAGAGCAGTATCTCTATTCAACATAGGATTAAGGCCAATAGTCACGGGTCCGCATGACAATCTTAACTTTCTTCTTCGAAATAGCTCGTTAGCACTATACTCAAAACGTGTCAACCCTAGTCTTGAATCATTTTCATCAATCCAAATCATAGTCAGATTTTTTCCTAGATATTTGAGAAAAGGCACTTCCTTTTTATCCAGTTTCTCTTTCAATAATTGAATTAGTTCCTCTGGGAAATCAGGATTAGGGAGTAATTGTTTGCCTCCTTCCTCATCTCCCCCTGCACTGCCCATACCCCTGCCTACTCCATTTCCCTTAAATGGCCGTCGTAGGTCCGATGTTTATTGGGCGTGTGGCGCAGCTTGGAAGCGCGCTTCTTTGGCTAAGAAGAGGCCCCGAGTTCAAATCTCGGCTCGTCCACCATATAAGGGTACATTTTTGTCTTTTTTCCGATTTATTTTCTCTGAAGAAAGATAATTTTCAAATCATTATAATGGTGTGAAATATTATTTTTTGAAATATTCATTTGCCTTTATTTATGATTCAATGATAATAAATCAAAAAGACAAAATAATAAAAAAATACCTTATTTTCATTCAAACGTTCAATTTTATTGTTTTATATTGTAACATAGCCCATTACGTAATCCAATATCTATCCAATCGAACAAATAATAAGCCTAGTATGGTGTGGTGCATTTATGGTGACAGATAAAGCAAAACTCGAATACATATGGTTGGATGGATATGATCCTACTCAGAATATGAGGAGTAAAACATTAGTCAAGAAAAATTTCTCTGGAGAAGTTGAAGACTGTCCAATGTGGTCATTCGATGGTTCCTCTACAAAACAAGCAGAAGGTGGTAGTTCTGATTGTTTGTTGAAACCTGTGGCTATTTATCCCGATCCTCAGAGAATCGATGGTTTTCTTGTTATGTGTGAAGTTTTGAACGCTGACGGAACTCCACATGCAAGTAATGGTAGAGCAACAATAGAAGAGGATGATGATGATTTCTGGTTTGGTTATGAGCAAGAATATTTCATTATGGATGTAGATACACAACTTCCTTTGGGTTTCCCAGTAGGTGGATATCCTGGACCTCAGGGACTTTACTACTGTTCTGTTGGAGGAAAAAATACTCACGGAAGAGGCCTTGTTGAAGAGCATGCAGACTTGTGCTTAGAAGCAGGAATTAATTTTGAAGGGATCAATCAAGAGGTTGCCTGTGGACAATGGGAGTTCCAGATTTTTGCTAAAGGTGCGAAAAAAGCTGGCGATGAATTATGGGTTGCAAGATACCTATTAGATAGATTGACTGAGAAATACGGATATTATATTGAGTATCATCCTAAGCCAATTAAAGGTGATTGGAACGGTTCAGGAATGCATGTCAATTTTAGTGACGGTAAAATGAGAGATGAGGGTGGAGAGGCACTTTTCACAAATATCTGTGAAGCTTTTGGTAGAAATATCGAGAAACATATGTCTGTTTATGGTGCTCATAATGAACAACGTTTAACCGGTCTACATGAAACACAATCAATTGATCAGTTTTCTTTCGGTGTATCAGATCGTGGAGCATCTATACGTATTCCTATAGGAACAATAGAAGATGGATGGAAAGGTCGCCTTGAAGATAGAAGGCCTGCATCAAATGGCGACCCGTACAAAATTGGTGCTGTTGTAATTAGCACTACTAAATCTGCATATTAATTTTTATCATTTTGACAATCTCGTCAGCGCATCCCCAAGAAAGAGTCACTCCAGCTCCTCCGTGGCCATAATTATGAATCACTTTTTTGCCATTTATCATCTCTTCTTCTAGTCTCACTTCATAGCGTGAAGGTCTTAATCCAACTGCAGTGCCAACAATATTCTCTCTATCTAATTCCGGCCATAGTTCTTCACATTTCAAAAGAATTGTTTCCGTATCTTCGGGTCTAATGTTTTCTTCCCAATCATCTTTTTGAGCAGTTCCTCCAAGAACCGTTACATCTCTTCGAGGAATAGTATAAGTCAATGTTTCAGGTTTTTGATCAAATCTTCCAAATCCGGGGTCTTGTTTGATGTAAACAACCTGTCCTCTTACAGGTTTCAGTTCTTTATCATCACATAAATTTCTTCCACCAAGTCCGCAACAATTGACTATTATTTCACCGGGAACTTCTAGTAATGAAGAAAATTCTCTCAATTCATATGAACCACCTAATTTCTCAAATTTCGCTAGTAACCAAGGCATGTAACGATTCATCTCAATAACTGGTGCTTCAATTTCCCATCCAAAATTATAACCACTCATAATCTCGGATTTATCAAGAACTCTGAAATGAGGAATTTCTGAACTCCAACCTGGTAGTTCGCATTCATCTTTCAAGTATTCTCTTCCTAAGCGCATTGTTATACAATCTACATTTTCTTCATTTTTCAGCCTAATTAATTCATAAAATGTTTCTGAAGACCATTTATTTGTCTTCTCTACAGGTTCTACAAGAAATGGATACCACCACGCAGCGGCAACATCAGAAACAGTATCAGGACTCATATTTTTTGCTACGATAGTAACTTTAAATCCTGATTCTAAGAGTCTGATGGCGGTAGTAATTCCTGAAACTCCCGCACCTAATACAGTAATATCCATGAGTTGGAATAGAGGTATGGTAAATCATCTAGTCGGTATGATAACTATATTGAATGATGGGGCTTATGGAAGTACAGGTGACATTGTGCCAAAAGTAAGAAGACCAAAAAAAGGTTGGTTTCGAATCTCGAAAAAAAAGCCTCGTCGTGGCCCCTTAGTTGCTCCTAGCGAGAGAGGGCTCCCTCCTTGTCCGGCATGTGGCGAATGGAGTATGCAGAAAGATAACAATCGAAAAGAAATCTTTTGTGGTTCATGTGGCGCTATAGCTTGATTTATATCGTAAATCCAATATGTTACTCTCTCTCCGCTAATGCTGTCGCAGTGATGAGGAACCGCACCGGACGCCTAGGGTGTCGCGAGTGATGGGCGATCTGAGCGGCTTCTAAGGTGAATATATTGGATAGAATAGTAACCGATAATCAAGGTAGAAATCTACGTTTATTGGAGCCTAAATCTCTAAATTCTGCTCCTAAGGACTTTCAATTATCTAGAGTAGGTAGACCTTTTAGGCGATATTTTTCATTAGTTGTAAACTCACTAATTATGGTTTTTCTCGTTCAAGCTTTTTCCGCCCAACTAATTGGAATTCTCAATGGACAACCGCTGTATGTTATTGGATGTAGTTTTGTAACTTTCCCGTGCATCGGTTTTTTGATTTTTTTACATCGCCCTAAACTTATTGAAGTTAGGTTATTGACAACTGATGAAAATGGCATGTATGCACATCCAATCCCTGAGGGTGGATCAATACAGACCCCTATCCCTACGAAAATGAATCGTTTTTTAGTCCGTGATGATTCAGTAATTGATACCCCACCCTCTTTTGGGATATGGATTATTTTTGCCCTTTGCCTTTGTATTTCATTTGTAATTGCAATAATTGAGATAATAGGCGGTGATTTAGGTCAAGTTTTTTCCTTAGTTATGGCACTACCCATGACTTTAATCTTATTTTCAATCCCAGTTTATGCTTGGTGGGCATCTTCTAATTCTTGGATTGGTTCACCTACTCGTTTGAGAGATGCAGAGTCTTGGTTAATCGCAGGAATGGCAGCAGGTGTCCCTGCAATTTTAATCAACAGTTGGTTAACTCCTGCTATAGTTCCTCCATCTTGGTCTACTGGATTAGAAGATTTTATCATATATACTCTAAGTGCCCCTATTGGTGAAGAGATTTTCAAATTCTTGGCTGTTGTATGCTTCATATCTTCAATCAAAGGTCCCAAGACTGGCTTTCAAGTTGGTTTCACCGTTGGTTTAGGTTTCGCAATTGCAGAAAATTTTGGATATTTACTTCTTTCTTACGCGGGGGGAGGATTCACAGGCTTATTTATGACTTCATTAATCAGAGGAATTGGCTCTATTCCAGGGCATGCGGTTTGGACCTCATTCAGTGGTGCTGCTTTGGGTTGGTGGGTAAGTGATCCTAACAATAAAGCGAAAATTATTTTTATCATAAAGAGTCTTTCTTCTAAATCAATGAATATTTTTGAAAGTATTGGAATTGATATTGATATGGATGGCGATACATCAGGATTTGATGGCTCAGAATATACTATGTTAAGTGCACTAGAAGACGCTAAAAAAACCCCTGTTGATATTAATTGGACTGTTTCAGAAAATAAATCTGAACAAGTATTAACGTCTCTAATTAATACTAATATAGAATGGTGGAAATTATCGAAACAAAATTATATTTCTGAGAATTCAGAATTGATAAATGAGACAAGTGATAAAGTGATAAATATGTCTAAATTAAAGATCGTTCCTCCTAAGTCAATTATTGTCGGTCTCTTAATCGCAATAGTAGGGCATTCAATTTGGAATGGTTCAGGAATAGTTCTGTTAGAGGTTGGTACAATCATTGGTCTCAGTGAAGATATGAATATCTTACTTTCTTTACTTTGGATCGTTTCCCTAGTCGTAATCATTCTTGTTGTTTCTTTTTTACTTATGAGAGGAATCAGTACTATTTCAGATACTAGTAACTGACAATTATTGTATCATTTTTTCCGAATCCTTGATGACCCCCCCATGACCCAGAAAGAATGGGATTCCATGGACATAGGTGACGACCAAATTATTTCTGTTATGCTTGTCATAGCTCTATTACTACTTTCGAGAGTTAGAGATTTATTAGATAATAGTGGATTATTTGCAGCTACAATTACAGGTTTAACTGTATCTTTATTGGGCCATTGGACTTGGTTGATTACACTATTTATATTCCTTGTAATAGGTTCTATAGCTACAAAATGGAAACTCGAAGAGAAGAAACTACTTTCATTAGAAGAGGCCAATGAGGGACTGAGGAGTTGGAAAAATGTTCTAGCTAATGGTGGTGCCGTATCAATAATGGCCATATACAATTTTATATCTCCTGGCGAGGAGTGGATTTATTTTGCAGCGATTGCAAGTATTTCTGTGGCTCTATCTGATACTCTAGCATCTGAAATAGGTTCATTAGATACTAGAACTAGAAGTATTACTACGTTACAATCAGTTCCTGCTGGAACTAATGGGGGGATGTCGCCCACAGGAACTGTAGCGGCATTAATTGGTGCAATTATTATTTCAATTATTGGTGTGATTTTTTCTCCGGAAGATTCCACAATAAGTGATATTAATTTATTATTAATGTTGACATTAATTGGGTGGCTTGGATGCCAAGTTGATTCACTTTTAGGTGCATTATTAGAGAACAGAGGTTATCTCGGAAAGCATAGTGTAAATTTCCTTGCAACATTTTCTGGTTCACTTATAGCGATTATTTTTTATTATCAATTCCTATGAACTAATTAGCGTTGACTTTGAGTAATAATAGGTGCTGGCATCTGCATGAGTGGCAGAAAGTCCGGTAAGACATTTTTATCATTCTCAATTATTTCATTGTTTCTTTTTTCTCTCATTAGTATCTCCTCGGCTCAAATTGTAGCACCTGAAGGACCCGGAATAGAATGGGAGAAACCAGATAGTCATCGACTTTTTCTAAAAGGTGAGGCATCTTCTCCATTTCTTGATAATAATTGGAGTTCTTTAACTGGTCAACCTATTGGTTCGGTGGAGTTTCAAAAAACTGTAGGATTAACGAATCTGATTGATATTCAATCAGCACCATTGACTGAAGATCTAGATTTCAATGGTAATATTACCATTCATCTTTTTGCATCCCTAGATGTTGCAAATGATGGATGTAAGTTCACTAATGTCCTTCCGGGTTCGCCTTTGGGTTCTGAAACAAAATTCTCTGTTTCTCTTACATTAGGTAATAATCAAATTCTTTCCGATTCCCAAACTAATTCTGTTGTTATGGAAGAATCTTTTACGCTAGCTCATGAATTTTTAATTGATGCCAATAATGTTAATGTGAGTCTTCTGAAAGGAGATTTAATCGGACTAAAAATCGATGTAATACATGACTGTGCTCAGACAGGAGTTTTGTGGTGGGACACATACGATGCAACTACAGGAATAGAATTTAAAGGTGAATTAATTTATCCTGAGTTAGATCAGACAGTGGATCCCAATGGGATAATTAGAGTGGAGTTTACACCTAATTCCCCTTGGGGAAATGATCTCTATATTTCTCAAGTGTTAGAAGTTATTGGACCAGTGGAATGGGAAGATATGATACATGGAAATGCTGATGAAAATACTAGATTAGATCATTTTGAATCACCTCATGGTATTAGAATTGATGAACTGAATCGCACTGTATTAGCTTGGTCATCTCAGAATCGACTTTCTGCAGGGAAGTACATGGTAGATAGTTGTTACAAACTATCTGATCAGGACCCTGGAGAAACTTGTGATTTGATAGGTGTTCTCAGATTTGAAGTTCTAGAACCAGAACCTTCTCTATTGAACGGAACTTGGGCTGCTATTTTGATACCTCTAAGTATCATTTTTTGGGTTGCTATTTCAATGAAAGAAGCTTTACTTCCTCTGCCCGCTTATGGAGTGATTCTATTACTTGCATTGACAACTTTGGGACCTGCCTTGGATTTACCTGATATTGATTTAGAAGAACCAAGATTTGAGGGTGCATCCCCATCGTTCTCATTGTATGAACATGGGGATGAACAACAGCTTTACGAATTTAGTGATTTATTATCAAATTATGATGCAATTGTAATTGGGCTCTTCACCCCAAGTTCTCCGAATGCTGAAATTCAGAGAGTTGATTTCGAAATTGCTCAGAAAGTGATTGATGACAATGTCGCCTTTATCCAAATTGCAACTGGGGAAGGCGTTAATAGCCTAGATTTAGACAAATTAGTAAATCAAATTAATGGAAGTTGGCCCGTCTTAATTGACAATGCAGATTCATCAGTGGGGAAATCTTTCCCTAGTAGAGCTTCTGACTCAGTTTTTGTTATTGATTCTGCAGGATTCATTTCGACTTGGAAGCCAGGGACAATGTCTTCTCAATCAATAGAAGATGCAGTTGAATCATCCTATCTCGGTTCAGGAAATCTACCTTTAGATCTACTAGGACTTATTTTTGGTACAACTTTCTTACCTCTAATAGTGCTAGCAATGCCAAGAGATGGAAAATATGAAGTTCCTAATTCTCCTCTTGTCCCTGGTGCAGGTTTAGTACTTACAATGTATTCTTCAAGTATTGGCTTTGCCTTGTGGGCATTACCAGTATCGTTGCTATCGATATTAGGGCTTGGCTCTTACTGGCTTTATGTAGAAATCATACTGAGTTTGATATTAATTTATCATGGACTTTCAATGTTGCTTAGAGGCAGTATCAAAGAAACTGAAATCATTGGAAGATATTTTTATTCTAAATTACCTGAACCATATAGAGTTTGGTGGAAGGAAAATAAATTCTTAGATGATATGTACTTAGGTCTCTGGGTTGCATGGCTACTTTGGCTTAGAGCGCCAAATACAATACCTCAAGCTATCGGTGCAGTAGGAAGATCTGGATTGATTGGATTTTTAATTTGCATCATATTCTTCCTTGGATATATGATAATGGCCGGTCTAGTGGTGATAATTTTTAAAACTACTTTAGCAATAATAGGGGATTTAACACGAATTTTGGGTTCATTAACTGTTGGTTTGAGGCCACGAGCATGGGGATTAACATGTGCTATTCTTGGAATGTGGGTATTACTAAGCATAGTTACCGGGCCTTTGTTGATTAACTAACTAAATTTTAATTTCGAACATTTCACACCGAGAGCATCATAAGAGGGGTGTCTTTCGAAGGATTACCCTTGGGGGTATAGTATAACTTGGTAGTACAGCGGGCTCCAGTTGCACGGGAATGACGACGAATAAGTGATCTGATGGTATTGATGACCAACTGGAGCACTGACCCGTCGCAACCCGAGAGCGTGCAATTGCCAAGTGCACGCTAAGCGGAAGATACCCGCTGATCTGGGTTCAAATCCCAGTGCCCCCACCACTTAATATCAATTATTTAGCTTATGATTTAGATACTACTAGGGGTAGGTTTGAAGGACAAATTATACCTGCCTTAACCCATGGACAGGGGAGTCGTCGCAATTTTACTCGTATTGTTACTCATGGCACCATTAACTGGAAGTATTGCTGAAGGAGATAGTTATGATTATGATTCAAATGATTTCATATTAATTAATTCAGGTGAAACTACAGATATTCCACACCAAAAATCAATTCCCTGGGATATCTCAATTCCTTGGTGGGAGACTACAATGTTAGACTCCAACAGAGATGGAGTTCACGATTCTCTTGCTGATGAAACAGGAATAGTAAATCTTGGAATATCGTATTCTAGAGATGTCAAAGAATCAGATATTGAATCACTTTCTCTAATGGGAATAAATGTTAATTTAGAATTACCATCCGTTGATGCACTTTTAATTGGAGGAATTCATGTTGAAAAAATAGAACAAATTTCTAATCTTGATGGCGTAATCATGATTGAAAGATATGGTTCTGTAGTGTTCTATGGAGATATTCAGACACCTTCTGTCAAAGCCAAGAATTCCTCAGAGTATTCTCTAGGTGCATGGGATTTAGGTGTAAGTGGAAATGGCATGAATATCGCATTAGTAGATACTGGTGTGGATAATGAACACCCAGGTCTTAGCGATAAATTTGTCGCAGGTTATGATGCGGTTTGCTATGTTCATACTGATCCAACTTGTCTTCTTTCAAATCCTCTTAGAGAAGATGATGGTTCTTTCGATCCTGATGATGCTAATCAGCATGGAACCGCATGTATGGGTATGGCTAGTGCGACCGGTATTGAGGCAGATGGTAGCCAATCTGAATTCTATGGGGCCGCTCCGAATGCGACTTTGGTAGACATAAGAATCGGAACCGATGTAGGCGCCGGACCTTTTGAAAATTATCTTTTAGAACAGGAATTTTATGAATCTGCAATGAACGGTCTACAGTGGGTTATAGATCACCATGAAGATGCATGGCCAGGTGTTTCAGAAGAGTATTATGGTATTGATATAATTTCTTTATCTTGGGGCATTACAAGCCATGAGAATGGTGGTTCTGATGGTTCAGATATGCATAGCCGTATTTTAGATGAAGCGATGGTTGAAGGAATTATAGTTTCAGTAGCTGCAGGAAATGATGGTCCTAATAACGATGGGCTTTCTGGAATGGGCTCTTCTGATCTTTCGGTAACTGTTGGAGCCACTGATGATCAGAATACTGTAAATCGTGAAGATGATACAATTGCTGATTATTCATCTCGCGGTCCGAGGAAGGATAATGGTGATGGAAATCCTCTAAATGAGTTAAAACCAGAAATTAGTGCTCCAGGTTCTAATATAGTTCAGGCTGAAGGTTGCGTTACCAGTGGAGGATGCTCAAATTTAATCAATGATGCCTCAGATAATTCCTACACTGGTCGTGGTTCAGGAACTTCATATGCAACGCCTTCTGTTTCAGGAGTGATGGCACTTGTGTGGGAAGCAAATGAGAATCTAACCACAATGCAACTCAAAGAAATTTTGAAACAAACTGCCGAGAGACGTGGTGAACCTAGTCTTCCAGAAGTCGACCCCTATTGGAATAGAGACTTTGGATTTGGAATGGTAGATGCCTATGCTGCTACATTAATGGCCATCCATCTTAAAGAAACTGGAACTACTGAATTAGTTGATCCGGGAATTCAGAACCATCTAATATCGTTTAATGATACTGATAATGTAAAACTCGTTGGACATTCTTGGAGTACATCAGGTTCTGTTGAATCTGTTAATTTTAGGATTGATGGTGGTGATTGGTTAGAAGCTAATTTCAATTCCTCAATAGTTGAAGTAGGTCCAATAACTCCTTTTGAATGGTATGTTGAAGTTGATCCAAATAAATTTTCAAGTGGAACTCACACATTAGAAGTTATTGCGTTTTCATTATCTCAACAGTCACTCCCCATAGTTGTGCAATTTGAAAGCACTGTAGAGTCAACATCTACGTATGATTTCTCAAGTATGATATTTATCTTAATTGCAATAATTGGCATTATTTGGTTATCTATATTCTTATCAATTAGATTAGGTTATACTACAAGAATTTTAGATTTCTTATCTTTACTCAGGTCTGAAAATACTGTTCCTATTGATGCAGAAATAATTGAATAATGGAAGTCTACTATACATTCCTTTCATATCTCGGTGCATGTGTCCGCAGGTCGTGGTGCGCTTCTCAGACAGAGCAAATAGTATTCGTCCAACAGGTGTTAGACGAATGTTTGATCTTGCTGGCGATGATGCAATACAGTTTGGTTTAGGAGAGCCAGATTTTCAACCACCTGCAATTGCAATAAAGGCTTTCTCGAAGGCCATGGAAGATGGTAGGAACAAATATACTACTACCGCTGGTCTACCAGAATTAAGGAAGAAAATCGCTCAAACTTGGCACCATAGAGATTCTAACTTAGATGAAAGAAATGTATGTATCACCATGAGTGGAACCAACGCATTACTTGATATTTTTCTTGCATTAGTAAATCCTGGAGATAATGTGTTAATTCCAGAGCCTTACTTTCCGTTGTACCCTACTGATGTAGTTCTTTGTGGTGGTGAGGCAAATATGTATCCTTGCCATTTTGAGAATGGTTTTGTCCCAACAATCGAGGATTTAAAATCTCGTGTAAACGAGAATACTATAGCCATTCTTTACAATTTTCCTAGTAACCCAACAGGGGGGAATGTAACTGAAGAACAAAGAGATGCTCTTGTGCAGTTTGCTAAAGAAAATGATTTATGGCTGATTACAGATGAGGTTTATGATAAGATAGTATATGATACCGAACATGTCTCATTCCTAGGTGCCGGCTATGAAAAAGTGATAATGATTAATTCTTTTTCTAAGACATTTGCAATGACTGGGTGGAGAATCGGTTACTTACTGTCTCCCGATTTAGAAGCGATGGGTCAATTGACAAAAATGCAGTATTATGTAACTGCTTGTAGTAATGATGCCATGCAGTATGCAGTTTTGGAAGCTTTAGAAAAAGCAAGTGATTATCCTGCAGAGATGTGTGCTGAATTTAAAAAGAGAAGAGATCTAATTTGCGGGAGGTTAAATTCAATGCCAAATGTTTCTTGTAACATCCCAACGGGTGCATTTTATGTTTTTCCAAAGTTCGATATTCCGGGTTATACAAGTGAACAATTGGCTATGAAAATGTTAGAGGGGGGAGTCCTATGTTCGCCAGGAACTGCATTCGGAACTGCAGGAGAGGGTCATCTTAGATTCGCTTATACAATTTGTCAAGATGATATTTCCAGAGGTATGGATAGAGTCGAAGAAATTATTTCGAAATTGATTTAGGCGTTAATATGAGTATCTTTCTATCATATGGCTCAGGCATTGTAACTCTAATTCTCTCTTGGTTCTTACTTAAGGATATACTTTATGCAAGTATTACTGTATTGATTTTTTCTTCATTATTTTTATATCTATATGGTCCAAATGCCATTGCCTTCTCTCTATGCTTATCTAATGGTTGGATTCTACTCAATACATTTATTGAACAGTTATTCCCGCTAAATGATTAATCAAATAAATTGAATGGTACATCAATCATTCTTTCTTCATCGTCATCTTTTTTGTAAATATTAGAAGTGTCATAATTTCCTTCAATATGTTCATTTTTTTCTTCTTTTTGTACTCTTGCATTCTCATATCCTTTAGGTTCCGGAAGGCTCTGCTGAGATAGATTTTCTAGATTATCTTCTTTATCCTTCATCCATTGAGAAAGGCCATTCGATCCACCTAGTACACTAATTGTGGTGAATGCCGCCATCGGCAATACCGAAATTGCTACTAAAAAATCAATAATTGCCGTTTGTGGAACTTCTGCTTCAGGAGCTACGAAATTCAATATCATACCTTCTAATTGAACATCATGCCATTGGGAAATGTCTATCCCTAACGAAGTCAACGAGAATTGAAGTATTATTCTAGCACATGCCCATAAAATAATTACTGGAAGTATCCAAGAAATTTTAGTTATTCTCCATAGAATTTTCCTAAACATTGCAGCGAATTCAATAAATTGTAATGAGATAACTGGTTGTACTCTAAATGAAACCCATAGACCGATCATATAACCAATCATACCTAATTCAAATGCACTATCTTTTCTTATCAAGTCTTCCGGAATTCCTTCCATAATTATCAGTGGAATTGAAATTAATAGTACTTGCGAGGGAACTGCAAGTAATTGTAATCCTCCATGTACTGCAAATAATTCTGACTGATCATTCTTTATTCTTTTTGCAACTAATCTACTCATTTTCCCATATGGACTCGAGTAAGCAGCCATTTTTGCTCTATCAATAAGTTCTGGGTCATATTTTCTTCTACTAAGCCCTACAGTGGCAATCCAACCTCCTCTTTCAACGACAGGTGATGGTCGATAACCTCCAATGATTAATGCCATAGCAAGACAAATAATTCCATAAGTTAATCCAGAAATTAGAATCCATTGAAATAATTCTGTTCTTATTGATATACCAAAATTTTCTCTATCTATCTCTATTAGATATGTTAGAGAGAAACCAACTATTGGGATTATTGTTATTTGAATAAGTAAAATTAGTGCCAATCCTAATCTATGAGAAAGACTGGCTCTACCCTCCATAATATGTACGCAACTCAATTAATGCATAAGTCCTTCATTGATAATTATCTAAAGACATAGTTTTTATCACTATTTTTAATTATTCAATATATTCTCAAGTAAATTAGTTACGAACTTTTACCCCCAACCTTCTTACACGATTTCTATACCGAACAATATTGTTAATCATGCGTATGCTAACTC
>DAFS01000005.1:30424-36416 GCA_002495525.1 Euryarchaeota archaeon UBA89
AATTAGATGAAAATGAAAATAGGGAAGACATAGGCCCTAAATCTTTGATTGATTTCGAGATAACCTCTATAGAAATCGGGAACCAAACAAGAGATGCCAAAGAATGGACTCAGCCAGACGGCTCAATAGTTGAATATATTATGAGAGATGAAACAATCCAAATTAATGTAACTTATACTCAGGCGGGTTCTTCTGGTCAACCTGCATCTGCAGAAGGTTACCTTCAGATTTGGCATCCAGTTGGCTTCATGATAGCTGAATATAACGTCAGTATGCTTCTTTCAGGATTCCAATCTTTGAAAGCAACTTTTGTTTGGACACCGAGCTCTGCTCATAGTGCACTAGATGAAAATGGATATTTAGTTGGAGGAATCATACTTAGAGGTATAGTTGATGGAGGATTAGCTGACGATACAGAGTCCAATAATGAATTAGATAGATATATTCCAGTTGCAATGTGGAATGATCCTATGGAAAATGGATTTTGCGGTGATGTAGATGGGGATAATGTGATTGATTGTACAAATCAACTTCAAGCAAATGTGCCTACTTGGGTAGGCGCTGGATATGACTCAACGGGACAATTATCATCTGACCCAGATAGTTTTGGTCACTGGAGGATGGAAAACTCATCAAGTGAAGAAGGCGAGAATCATTGGCGAGTTTCTCGTCCAGGTGCAAATTATGCTAGTAATAGACATGATAGGCTTTGGTGGGGATGGTTCACTCCATTCGACAATTGCAATGAGCCCGGCCATGGTCTAGGACTAGGTACTCTTGACTCTGCAGTGAGTTCGAATTATGGCAATAATTTTTGTAAGATTCGACTCAAAGGTTTTGATTTCTTGACTATTCAATTAGTAACAAATGCTTGGGGAGAGATGGCTGCAGGTGATGAAATGAGAATTGAAGCGGACTCAGGCGGAACCAAAGAGTTCTACAATTTCTCATCTCAATCTCTCTCAACTACTGGCGAATGGTCTCAACTAGTTTGGAATATGACTGAAGTTCATTCATCTGCAGAGTATACCTTGGCATTCAAGTTTGACTCAAATAGCTCATTTGCGAGTCAAGGGGTACAAATAGATTCATTCATTATTTTCGCCATTGAGAAAGTTCCTCAATATACTCTAGATTTTGATTGTGATGACCCGCTCCCTAACTCTTACTTAGTAGTTCCATCCGATCCGAATCCCCCTTCCTTATACTGTAATATCAAGAATAATGGATATGTAGATATTACCCTGAGACTTTACACAGAAGTTACAAATCGTTCATGGATGTATGATTTCCCATTACGTATAGATTCCAATAATCCTGTAGATCATGATAATTATGTAATTAGTAAAGTAATACCTGCTTTGAGTTATATGGATACTTGGTTCAATCTTACAATCCCTGATGGTTCCGGTGTTCAAGACTTATTCTGGAATGTTTGGGTAAATGATGGAGTAACTAACCTCTCAAAAGAATTTGTCAGTCTACCAGTTTCAGTAATGCCCGCATACTCAAGTAAGTTAAGACAGGTCACACTTCAGAATCCCGCTGCAACGCTAGAACCCGGAGCGAGCGGAGTAATACCAATGTCATTCAAAAATACTGGTAACCAAATAGCGACTTGGAGTTTTGACGCGGCTTTCCCAAATATTGACTGGGTAGATAATGCTGACATCAAATGGTATTACAATGGTTCAGAAATTTCTACACTCGAATTGGCTTTAACGGATGATTTGTTAATCGATGCAGTAATCACTGCCCCTCCTCAGGTATCTCCTGGAACTTACTCAGTTACATTACTAGCATCTGGTGTTTCGCCTGCTCAATATCTTGCTGAGTGGCAGGTGAATATAGTCGTTCCAGTTTATTCTGAATTAGTTATTGAACCTGAAGTTTTCAATCTAGTTGCACCTGCTGATAATTCTTTGAGATTAATAGAAATTAGATTAATTAATGATGGAAATTCCCCTGAATCTTTCGATTTAAGTATTCAATCTGATTGGAAATTAGGTCTTCAAATGAATACAGAACAGACTTTTGAGATAGATCCATTCGGCGGAGATACTACAGTAACTATGCTTCTTCCAATGCCATATGGTATTGTAGCTGAAACCTATTCTATTATCTTAACAGCATCTAGTAAATTGAATACAGACTATCAAATTTCATCTCAAATGTTACTGACGGTTCCACAAACAAATCTAGTTGAGGTTGAAGATTTAGACATGTTAGATGAGGTTTTCCGTGGAGGAGACGATCCTAGAACCGTAAACTGGCGCATCTGGAATAGAGGAAATGTCCCCGATTCTTTCGAAATATCTTTCGATCATTTTTCTGATGTTTCTGCATCTGCAGTCGGTCTTAGCAATGGAAAGACTCCATATATTTCTCCCGGTGAATCTCACAATCTTACGGTAAGATATTCTTTCGGCCAATTGACATTTGGTGATAGAACAATCTCGATGACTGCTACAAGTGTTCTTTCACAGAGCTCTGAAAATCCAGTTTCGGGTACAGGTAATGCTGATTTCCAAGTTGGTGCTCAAGGTTGGATTACTCTAAACCCTCCAGGTATTATTGAGATCAGGGAAGGTGGTAATGATATTGAAATTACTTTTACTGTAAAGAACGAGCACCCAACCGACGCTCAGTTGTTAAGAGCTGATATCGATAGAAATTCTAATATTTTCTATAATATAGTTGACGCTAGAGTTGATACCGGTGATCAAAATTTTGTATTGGAAGCTCAATCCATGAGGGAAATAACAGTCTTCTTAACTGCTACAGATGAGAATTTAAGAAATCTGAACAATAACTCAGAGATTTTTAAATTACCTCTAAATGTTGATGGAGATATAGATAAGGTTTCAATGTCTGCTAATATTGAAATGTTCAAAATCGACCCTGTAGAAACTGGGACAGATGCAGGAGAATATGCTGGTCTAGCTGGCAATATCATTTTCTTATTAGGTGGATTAATAATTTTAGTGGCTGTACTAGTAACGGCTTTCAGAATAATTCGTAGTGCTTCTTCACCTTTGGAAGAAATTTCGACGTTTGATGATTATGAATATACTCAAGGAAATACATTCAATCCACAGGGTCTGCCCACTGCTCCTGAATTGCCTTCGGAAGACAAGGTTGCAAATTCAATGTATGGTGGTTCAGAAGAAATATTCAAACAACCTCCACCACCTTTAAATCCTCAAGAAAATCCTGTTGAAGAAATAGAATTAGATGAAGAAAACATTGCTCCAAGAGTGCCTGAAATTCCTGAATCTGGGCTTCCTGATGGATGGACTATGGAACAATGGAAACATTATGGTCAAGCATGGATTGATCAGCAGAATGAATCTTAAATCATAGTTTTTTGATTCCTACTTATTGTGGGAGGCCTTATGAGGGCCTCTTAAGTCGGCCGAATCCCGATACAGGTGGATGATTTCTAATGTACAATGGACAACAACCAATATTTATCCTAAAAGAAGGCACTGAAAGAACTAGTGGGCGTTCTGCTCAGAGTAATAATATAGCAGCAGCCAAGGCAGTAGCTGACTCAGTTCGTTCAACTTTAGGCCCAAAAGGAATGGACAAAATGCTAGTTGATGGGATGGGTGATGTAGTAATCACAAATGATGGAGCCACTATCTTAAAGCAAATGGATATTACTAATCCTGCTGCAAAAATGATCATTGAAGTTGCCAAAACACAGGAACAGCATTGTTTTGATGGCACTACAAGTGCTGTAGTAATTGCTGGAGAATTATTGAAAAGAAGTGAGGACTTAATCGATCAGAATGTACATCCAACTGTAATTTGTGAAGGCTTCCGTTTAGCTGCAGAGAAAGCGGCTGAATTAATTGAAAGCCACTCTCTCGAAATCAACGAACAAATGTTGTCAGAAGTTGCTAAAACTGCATTGACAGGTAAGAGTGCTGGAGCAGTCAAAGAGTTCTTGGCGGATATATGTGTTAGAGCAGTTCTCTCAGTAGCTCAGGAGGTTGATGGTGATACTGTTGTAGATCTTGATGACGTTAAAGTAGAGAAAAAACAAGGGGGTTCAATTGGTAGTAGTACACTAGTTGATGGTATTATTTTAGATAAAGAAAGAGTCCACTCAGGTATGCCTAAAATCGTAAATAATGCTAAAATCGCACTTATCAATTCGGCAATAGAGGTCAAGAAAACAGAAGTAGATGCTAAAATTCAGATTACAGATCCAAATATGTTATCTCAATTTTTAGACGAGGAAGAATCATATCTAAAATCTTTAGTTGAAACAATAAAATCTTCTGGTGCAACAGTAGTAATTTGTCAAAAAGGAATCGATGATTTAGCTCAGCATTACATGTCCAAAGCAGGTCTGATGGCCATTAGAAGAGCTAAGAAAAGTGATATGGAAGCGCTTTCTAAAGCTACAGGCGGAAAAATCATCACTAATGTTGATGATCTTTCCTCTGATGATTTAGGGTATGCTTCTAAAGTTGATGAACGTAAAATAGGCGAGTCGGATATGATTTTTATTACTGGATGTAAAGATGCTAAGAGTGTTTCAGTTCTTCTTAGAGGTGGTACAGAACATGTCATAGATGAAATTAATCGTGCATTTGATGATGCAATTGGTGTGGTAGCTGTTGCATATGAAGATGGAGCAGTTTTGACAGGCGGAGGTTCAGTACTTGCAGCAATTAGTAGGTCATTAAGGTCCTATGCTGAAGGAATTGGAGGTAGAGAGCAAATGGCAATTGAGGCATTTTCTGGTGCTTTAGAAGTAATTCCAAGGACATTGGCTGAAAACGCGGGGTTGGATCCTGTAAATACTATAATTGATTTAAGAAAAGCTCATTCAGAAGGTAAATCTGATTTCGGCGTTAATGTTTACGAAGGAGGTGTTGCTAATATGGCTGATAGTAAGGTATTCGAACCTAGCAGAGTTGTCGATCAAGCAATCCAATCAGCTACTGAAACCGCAGTAATGATTCTTAGAATTGATGATGTTATCTCTAGTAGAGCCTCCGGTCCTATGGAAGGCGGAGATTTTGATGGAATGGGGATGTAAGCCCAAAACTCAATGACTTAATTTCATCACTCCAAAACGCTACATTAAATAATCGTCGATTGGTCGAAATATTGTCCTTAGTGGTACAGGTGTTTCTATGTCGGCCGTTCGTTCTCTCCTTGTGCTGTTTGGTTCTCAATCCGGTAATTCAGAAGATGTGGCTTCCAAAATAGGTAAAGCAGCATCTAAATACGGGCTTGAAGCAACAGTAAAAGGGATGGATGAAATCCAGATTAGTGATATGGCAGGACAAAAAAGAATCATGATTTGTTGTAGTACTTGGGGGGAAGGAGAACAACCAGACAATGCTGAAGATCTGTGGATTTCGGCAAATGCAGACGATTCACCATCTATGTCCGGAGTTAATTTTTCAGTCCTATCTTTAGGTGATTCATCATATGATTTATTTTGTGAATCCGGTAAAGAATGGGATTCTTGGTTAGAGTCCAAGGGAGGTTTTAGAGTCAATCAACGCGTAGATTGT
This sequence comes from Euryarchaeota archaeon UBA89, assembly GCA_002495525.1. Classification (GTDB taxonomy): domain Archaea; phylum Thermoplasmatota; class Poseidoniia; order Poseidoniales; family Thalassarchaeaceae; genus MGIIb-O2. The sequence goes on from DAFS01000005.1 coordinate 35,965, forward strand.
GACGTTGATTATGAAACTCCGGCTAAACAATGGATGGATGAAACTCTTGCAAGGATGGGTGCAGTAGACGATTCTGGAGTATACCAAGAAAGTTTAGTAGAAGAAGTGAAAAATAATGCATCTGGTACTGCAGTAAATAAGGTTGAATCTGAAAGTTCAGAGCCCACAATTGAGATTTCTTCAGATGGTGATCGTTCAATGACAATTCTTTTCGGATCCCAATCGGGTAATGCTGAAGGCCTTGCCGCAAAATTCGCTAAACAAGCTACTGATTATGGATTGGATGCTGAAGTCGCTGATATGGATGGTTTTGATTTATCTTCATTATCAACTAAGAAGAGAGTTCTAATTATTTGTTCAACATGGGGTGAAGGAGAGCAACCAGATAATGCTGAGGAATTATGGCAAAAAGCAGTTTCCGCATCTCCTGGACTGCTAAATGGAGTGCATTT
>DAFS01000005.1:36740-46143 GCA_002495525.1 Euryarchaeota archaeon UBA89
TCTGTTCTAGCACTTGGAGACACATCATATGAGTTATTCTGTGAATCTGGTAAAGAATGGGATAAAAGATTTGAAGAATTAGGTGCTACTAGATTGGTTGATAGAGTAGATTGTGACGTTGATTACGATAAGATATCTCAGGTCTGGGCTGAAGAATCACTTGCTTCAATGGCGGCAGTCGACGGTGAAGGGCTCTTCCATGAAGAAATGGTTCAGGCAATTAAAGATTCAATTTCTTCAGATTCAACAGGTGCGTCAGGTGAAGATGGTTTCACCGTTCCAGATTTGAAATCCGAATCCATACGAGCAGAAATTAGTATCTTTAGATATGACCCCTCTTCATCAACAACTGGCAAAGATACTTGGATTTGTGCATTACCTGGACACATGTCCATCTTAGAAGTTCTCAGAACTCTAAAAAATACACAAGATGGGTCGTTAACTTTCCGAGATGGAAATGTAGATGATCCTACCACTGCAATCACCATAAATGGAAGGCATGTTTTACCTGGTAATTTGAGATTAGACTTAGCCGCTCCAATCCGAGATGATGTGATAAGTATCAAAATAGAACCATTGAATGGCTTTGAAGTAATTAGAGACTTAGTCGTTGATCATTGGGCACTTGAAACTAAGCGTGAGATGAGTAAACCCTGGATGGCAACTGTAACTAGAAAGGGATTAAGCACTCCACAAGGCGCTCTCGGCTCTATGACGCCTCTTATTGCGTCAGAACTTCACTCAATTACTGATATTCATAGTTATCCTATTCTACATTCTTCCTCCGATGCAACTTCTCACTCAGAAGAATATTTGGGGCCATCGATTTTATCTCACATGTGGGCAAGGAGAAATGATCCACGTATTTCTCCTACTAAGAAAAATGAAATTGAAGCACTTCTTGACTCTTCAATCGGTATCAAGGCAGAAACAGATTTATCATCTATCAGAAGACAGGGTAAAGGGGCTATTATCCATGACGCATTATTGAATTGTAAGACGTCAACCTTAGCAAGAACCGGATATAATGGCCGTCACGGAAAACATGTTTGGTGGTATGCCGTGACTGTCAAAAGTAGCGGTAAAGTAAATGATACTGTTTTGCATAGACAGGTTTTAGGGCCAATTGGACTGATAGGAAATTTATTTTCCGGAGTTACTGCTAGAATGGTTCTTGGGTTCACAAGAAATGGGGGCAAAATGATTAATGATATCTTGGCTTTAATAGCTCCTCCTGCAGGACTTGGAAAGATGCCTCGACAGTTTAATTCTTCAGTGAAAAATCATCATGAAGTCGTAGCGATTTTCAATGAGATGGACGGTAGGTTCTGATGCCCTTAAGTTATGCCTATCATCCCGGTAATGTAGCTCATTCTGGTTCTCCTGAAGTTGCAGACTCTATGACGCCTTTGGCTAAATCATTAGGGATTAAGCTAACACCTCTTGAAGGTGCAACAAGTTGTGGAGCTGGAATAATACGACAAGCTAATAAAAAGTTACAATTAGCACTTAATGCTCGAATATTTGCACAAGCTGAAGCACTCGGTATGGACATAATTACTCCTTGTGCATCTACAGCAGGTAATCTTTCTGAAGACTTGATGCAATTGAAGTCAGATCCAATTCTACTAGCAGAAATTAACGATGTACTGGCTAAGACTTGCGGAATGGAATTTTCTGGTGAAACTTCAGTTAATCATCTATTACACGTCATTGTGGATGAAATAGGTCTGGATAAAATTAAAACTATGGTTGTAAATCCTATTGATTTCTCTATTGCTTCATATTATGGGCCTAACATGCAACAAGATGGGTTCTGTGGTAGCGACGATGTGTATGATCCAAATTATATGGAACAGTTGATGAAAGTTTTAGGTGGCCAACCTATTAAGTGGGATTCTAGAATGCAAAGTGTGGGGGTTCCTAGCCTATTCTCAGAAGAACCCACTGTCCTGAAATTATCTGCCTCAGTACTTAATGACGCAAAATCTGAAGGCGCTCAATTAATTGTTAGTGCTTGTAACTTATCTCATTCTGTTATGGATATATATCAAGGCAAAGCCTCTCAGAGAACTGGTCTCAGGACAAATATCCCAGTAATTCATCTTTGTGAAATATTGACCTTTGCTTTGGGGCACTATAATACAAGATTCGCCCAACTAAGAACAAGAGTAATGGTAATAGGGGATTAATTCTCACTTTCTTCGCGGAAATCTTCTAATCCCTTTTGGCCCATTGGTCTAAATTTCGCTGGATCTATTTGTTTAACTTCATCCTTTTCTGTAACGACTACTTTATTCAAGTCTTTTTCTTTCATTTTCGGGCGATAATTCTCTCTTTCATTCCTAACGAAATCAGCTGCAGAAATTATCTCGTTATCACCCAATACTCTAAACCTAACTATTTTTGATAAGTCTTGATGAGTTTTTCTTGGTAATTTTCTTCTCACTTTCTGGACCGTTCTATACATATTTTCTTCCTTCTTCAGGGCTGAGCTTCTCATATTCTCGTCACGTGTTCCTTCCGCAATAAGAACCATTACTTCTCCTTCTCTATGCCTCCCAGTCCTACCTCTTCTCTGAATAGTTCTAATTTCGCTACCCACCGGTTCATAGAATATGACTAAGTCAGCACTGGGAATGTCCAATCCTTCTTCAGCAACCGAGGTTGCTACAAGGACATTATATTCTCCTTCTCTGAATTTATTTAGAACTTCAATCTGTTCTTTCGGTTTGAGTCCCTTTTTTCCAGCTCTCTCCGACTGCCCAATCATTTGTATTGATTTGACACCCCTTAATCCAACCAGTGCCTCTTCCAAAGACTCTACAGTATTCCTAAATGATGCAAAAATGATAACCTTACTATTAGGGTCTCTTCTCAATCTATGTCTAACTAATCTTCTTACAGTGCCAACCTTATTATGAATTTCTTCCATTTTAGATAATGATTCCCTTAATTTAATTATTCTCCTATCTTTATGAAAATTTTGGATTGATTTACTTGGATTGTTATTTAACCCTGAGGAGTTATCTAAAAATTCTCTTGCTGCTGTAATTCCTTGTGTCAGAAGGTGATTAATTAGATGATTCAGAGTCATTGCAGTTGCTATATTAGATACAGATGAGTATCCTCTTACATCGCCTAATTTAATCGAATGTTGTGCCCTATTCATGGCTTCTTTCAACCCTCCAAATGAGGGAGGCCCCGTTCTTACATACTTACCTAGCCTTCTTTCTCTATCTACAATACTACTGATCCATAACTCCAATGGAGCTACCAATGTTCTAATCTCCTCAGGTACATTCACTAATATTTCTTGTATTTCTAACCCTGAGAGATAATTTTTCAACATGGGGTCGTCTGCTTTTCTGATGTGTATTCTTTCAATTTTTAATCTACTACAAATTTCGTTTACAATAATTGAATTAGAACCTGGACTCGCAGTTGCACCTAAAATAAGTCCACTTTTTGATGATGAATTAAACATCTCTGCTGATTGGACCATGGCATGTTTACCAGTGGAATGATGTGCTTCATCTAGAATTAATAATGAACATCCTTCCAATGATAAAATCCCATTCAATACGTCATTACGTACAACTTGTGGTGTGGCTACAATAATTTTCGAGGTTTTCCATAGTTTTTCCCGTTTCTTTGGAATGTTGCTTCCTGTAATAGAAATAGGTTCAATATTTTTAATAACTTTTTTCAAATCTCTTAGATGCTGGTCAACTAGAGCACTCGTTGGTGCGATAAATAGCACCCAACCTTGTTTTGAATGCATTATTTCAGCAATTAACATCCACGAAACCGCTGTTTTTCCAGCAGCTGTTGGTAATACAAGTAACATAGATCCAGCAAGTGCTTCATCCACTGCCTCTAGTTGATATGCCCGTGCTTCAACGGAGCCCTCAACTAACCCCGCATGTTGGACCACGTGCTCCATAGGTTACCTACCTCAAGGACAGGGTTCAAAATAGTTACACTACTCGCCTTTTTCAGGAATCGAACTTTGAGTGCAATGTTTCATTCCCGATTCTTTCATAAAGGGATGGTAGGTCGCAAGGCCGCTCACAGCGTGAGATACCAGACACTACAGGGCAATGCACAAGCAACCCGCACACCAAAAACACATTCGCGTTTTTGGTTCGGTGTCACGGTATCTCCCTAGCGTTAAGAGCCCGGCAAAATGCCGCACTGCGGCAAGATGTTGGTAATTTAAAAAGGAGGAAGCAAAAATGGCTGACCGTAGTAAACCCCGCCGTGGTAGCATGGGCTTTAGCCCTAGAAAAAGGGCAATTAGACCGTATGGTCGTATCACATCATGGCCGGAAACAGATGCATCAGAGATAAGAGTACAAGGATTCGCAGGTTGGAAGGCAGGAATGACACACGTATTGATTAGAGATACTAATCCTCATTCTACTTCTGCAGGGCAAGAAGTTAGAAAGGCTGTAACAATTGTTGAAGCACCGCCAATGAGTGTATTAGCAGTTAGGGGTTACAGAATGACTCCTTATGGTATGCAAACCTCTGGTGAATTCTGGATCAATCCTTCAGATAATGGTCCGCAGGGGCTAATGCCTCGTTTCGCTAATCAGACACGTGGTGAACGTGATGCAGAAGAGGGTAGAAAGCCAGAAAAGAGAGCAGGTAGAATTCCAGGTCGAAGTAATGGTTCATCAGAGGCAGCATTCGATGCTTTAGTAAATTCAGATTTGTGCGATGTTCGTCTTATCGTTGCAACTCAGCCAGCTATGGTCAAGAGTGTTAACAGCAAGACTCCAGAAATTATGGAAGTAGGTTTAGTTGGTGGAGACAATAATGAAAAATTAATGTGGGCTAAAGAACGTTTAGGCGGTACAATCACTGTTTCAGATGTTTATGATATAGGGGCTGAAATTGATGTTATTGGAGTTACTAAGGGTAAAGGTTGGCAAGGCTCAATTAAAAGATGGGGCATAAAACTTCTCAGTCATAAAAATAGTAAACGCCGAAGACAAGGTGGAAATATGGGTGACTTCGGTACTGGATATGTAAGGAAAACAATTCGTCAAGCAGGTCAAACAGGATATCATCAAAGAACTGAGATGAATAAAAGAATTCTTCGAATATCTGAACCCAATGAATCTGATATCACTCCTGAAGGTGGTTTCTTACACTATGGGGAAGTATCAAATGATTACATGATTATCGAAGGAAGTCTTCCCGGACCTGCTAAGCGTATGTTGAGATTCAGAGATGCTATCAGGCCTAGGGCTAGTAAACCAGATGTTGATTTGACATATGTCAGTACTTCGTCAAAGCAGGGGGTCTGAATAGATGAAAGTAAAAACTTACAACTTACAGTCAAATGTTGAACAGGAAGAGTTGGATGCAGGTTTGTTAGCAGAATCTTATGTTGTTGAAACTACTGATGGTAAAGCAATGACCTTACCTTCGATTTTCGAATCTGAGATTCGTGAGGATTTAGTTAGATCTGCTGTCCATTCATCCCGAGCTAATCGTAGACAATCATATGGGCACAACGAACACGACGGTAAGCGTGCACCACAGCCAGGAATGAAACATTCCGTAGAGTGGTGGGGAAAAGGTCGTGGTGTATCTAGAATCATGAGAAAAACAGGCCAGAGGACAGGTGCTCAAAATCCACACACACGCGGTGGTCGAAGAGCACATGGTCCGAAAGTGGCTAAAGATTGGTCTCAGAAACTAAACAGTAAGCAGAAAACTCTAGCTCGCAATTCTGCAATAGCAGCTACAGTAAACCCCGATATGGTCTCATCTCGTGGGCACAATTTCGATGAGAGTATCAGATTCCCAATTATTATTGATTCATATACAGAATCTCGTGAAGGTTCTGTAGAAAAATTCGATGTAGAATCATTACCTCTACAAAACTCTACAAGAAAGTTTGTAGCTATGATGGAAGGTTTGGGACTAGGTGCTGATTTGAATAGGGCTAAGTCTGGAAGAACAATTCGTGCAGGAAAAGGTACGATGAGAGGAAGAAAGTATCGCACACCTAAGAGTATTTTACTTGTAGTCGCAAATAGAGATGGTTTACACAAAGCCGCAAGGAATGTGCCGGGTGTTGATGTTGTAGCAGCTAAAGATTTGTGCGCAGAGGATCTTGCTCCGGGTGGAGATTTAGGTCGTTTAACAGTTTGGACTAAGTCGGCAATAAAGGCAATGGAGTGATTAAAAATGGTAAATCCTTATGATATAATTTTGATGCCTTGGATTACTGAGAAAACTCTAGAGGCTCGTAGAGTTGCAGATTTAGATAATAATTATAGAGAGAATAATAATCGTATTGAGTTTATTGTCCGCAGAGAATCAACCAAAAAGCAGATTCGCGATGCCGTTGAGATGCTTTTAGATGTTAAAGTTGCCAAAGTGAATACGAAAATAACAATCACAGGTAAGCACGCAAGTATTAGGCTTGCAGAAGGATACGATGCAGAGGAGGCCGCGCTTAAACTAGGCGCTTTCTGAGGTGATATTATGGGTAAAAGAACAAGATCACAGCGTAGAGGTTCAAGTCCTAAAAATAAAGTTTCAAGCCATCGATTCCCAGCTAAAAATAAGCTTCCAAGAGTCAATGGAGAAATTGCAGAAGTGGTGGATTTGATTCATAGTCCAGTTCACACAACTCCTCTTGCAAAATTTAAGTTTGAAGATGGTAGAATCGGACATATGGCTGCTCCAGAAGGAATATCAGTAGGACAAAATATTGCTTTTGGAGAGAATGTTTCATTGAGACCAGGGAATGTTACAACTCTTGATAAAATTCCAGAGGGTACTCCTGTGTGCAACGTTGAATTAAGACCAGGTGATGGCGGTAAACTCGCACGATCTGGAGGGAATTCTGCGATTCTAGAGACTAGAATGGAAGATAAAGTTCGAGTTCGACTACCTAGCGGGCGTTTGAAAGAACTAAATTCAAAGTGCCGAGCAACAATAGGCGTACTTTCAGGACATGGAAGGACAGAAAAGCCATTGATGAAGGCTGGAGCAGCACATTACAGAGCAAAGGCTCGTGGTAAGTTGTATCCAACAGTCAGTGGTGTTGCAATGAATCCAGTAGATCACCCTCATGGTGGTGGAAATCACCAAGCTGTTCACGGACCAAACTCAGTTAGTCGAAACGCTCCTCCAGGTAAGAAGGTAGGGAATATTGCTCCAAGAAGAACTGGCCGCGGCCGTGTAAGAGCGAAAGATGAGGAGGTATAAGTATGGCAAGAAAATCCAAAAAAATGTTCCGTTCACCCAAATTAGCGCGTCGACAAGCTAGAAAGCGCCGTTCTCAAATCTCAGAACGTCGAAAGAAAGAATTCTTATGGAGAGGTTACACACTTGAAGAATTAAAACAAATGCCTCTATATCCTCCTGAAGATGATATGAGTGCTATTTGTATTGCTACTCTAATGCCGTCTCGTGCCAAGAGAACATTATCTCGGGGACTAAATCTTGATTGTGAAAAATTACTTGAAAAGATTAGATCGAATTCATCTGGAAAAGTAATCAAAACACATTCTAGAAGGATGTATATTCTGCCTGAAATGGTTGGTACTACAATTGGAATCCATAATGGAAAGGATTTCATAAATGTTGAAATTATTCCAGAAATGATAGGTCATGCTTTAGGTGAATTTGCAATGACAAGAAGTTCAGTTACCCACACAGGTCCTGGTGTCGGTGCAACAAGATCTTCTACGCACGTGGCATTAAAGTGAGGTGAAAAAATGAGTAGAATTACAGGTAAATCACAATCCGGATACACGCAACTTCTCGAAGGTTCAAATTTAGTTTCAGCACGTGCAGTGAATGTTGATGTTCATCAGAAACATTGTCTGCACATCGCTAAGGCATTACGTGGAATGAATGCTTCTGACGCAATTTCGTATTTAGAGGATGTAATTGCAGAAAAGAAAGCAATTCCTTACACTCGTCGTACTCGCAGAGGCCGAGGTGGTAATACTATGGCTGGTCATAGAAAAGGAAAGATGGGTCCAGGAAAATATCCAAGAAAAGCATCTAAAGTATTCATTAAACTGATAAACAGTGCAATGGATAATGCTCGTCAAAGGTATGATTCTATAGAACCTGATGAAATGGTCATTACGCATCTTGCATCACATCGTGGACAAATTCATCGAGGATGGAGACCTCGTGCTCAAGGCCGTGCAACTCCTGATAATCATTATCAAGTAAACATCGAGATATTCTTGGAACATTTCGGTGAAGAAGAAGTAGAGGACGAATTTTGAGGTGGAAAAATGAAACAAAACACAATTAAAAATTTCCTTAATCGAAATGTAGAACGTCAACTTGTTCGTGAATATTTACTCAAAGAGACAGAACGTGCTGGATTCGGGGGTCTTGATTTCGCTAGAACTCCTGAAGGAACCAAAGTAACCCTTCATGCAGAACAAGTAGGTCGCGTTATAGGACGTAGAGGAAAAGTAATTCATGAATTACAGAGAAGACTACAAGAAGACTTCAATTTAGAAAATCCACATCTAGAAGTAACAGAGATAGAGGAACAACGTTTGAATGCCCAAGTAATGGCTAGTAGACTTGCTAGTTCTCTAGAAAGAGGCTGGTTCTTCCGTAGAGCAGGCCACAGTACAGCTCAGAATATTATGGATGCAGGTGCTAGAGGATGTCTGATTATTATTTCCGGAAAAATAACAGGTGCAAGGCACAGGGTCGAGAAGTTCCAAAAGGGACATATCAAGTTCTGTGGAGAAACTGCATTAGAATTCATGGATACAGGTTTCTCAGTCTGTGTAAAGAAATTGGGAACAATCGGTTGTACTGTAAGAATAATGCGTAAAGGTGTTCAACTTCCTCATGAGATTAACATCCATGAGCGCCACGAAGTTGGACTTGATCCCATAGCTGAAGTTTCAATGATAGAAGCACCTTCAGAAGAAACAGCCGAAACCGAAGCTGAAGAAGTAGTAGATTCAGTATTACAAAAGATGGCAGACATAGAAACTGCTGATGTTAAGGAGGAAGAGTGAATGACACATCTTTCATCTAGAGAAATTGATGGCATGAATGTCGAGCAGAGACAACGCCGTTTGGAAGAACTTCGTGAAGAAATGCTTCAATTACGCGCTCAACAAGCACTCGGTGGTTCATTATCTGATTCAGGTTCGTACAAAGCGACAAGGCGTAGTATTGCCCGTTTATTAACAAAAATGAACGAGGATTCGCAGGAGTAGAAATAAATGGCAGCTATATGTAATCTATGTGGTTTACCTGATGAGTTATGTATATGTCAAGAAATAGCAAAGGAACAACAAAAAGCAATAATTTCAGTAGTTAGAAGGAGGTATGGGAAAATGGTTACAATCGTTGAAGGAATTAATGATGTAGCTATTGATATCAA
>DAFS01000032.1:0-219 GCA_002495525.1 Euryarchaeota archaeon UBA89
CGTCTTCATCATCGTCGTCTTCATCTGACCAAGATATCTCAAAAATTTCGTTGTCTAAAGATTCTGGTTGCGTACTAGAAAGATGAGAAATACTCCAAATTAAAATCACTATGATTATTAAAAAAAAACTAATTAATATAGCAATCCGATCTTTATTTTGTAATATCATATCTTTCACCTATTCCAGTAAAAGTAAACTCAATTGCATTAATGCAGACC